>JBEDKU010000807.1:0-4022 GCA_041172045.1 Verrucomicrobiota bacterium
ATCCATCGCCTATCTGAAAAGTCTCTGATCCGGACCGACCATGCACCCTGAAATTTCCCGCCGCCATCTTGTCGGCTCCTCGCTCTCCGCCGGTGCCGCCCTCGCTTTTCTGTCCCGCGAATCGCTGCGGGCCGCCGCGGCTCCCGCCAACAAGATCGTGCTCGGCGTCGCCGGCATCCATGGCCGCGGCCTGGAGCTGATCAACAAGTTCGGGTCCATCCCCGGCGTCGAATTCAAATACGTCATCGACGTCGACAAGCGCTACCTCGCGAAAGCGGTGGACGTCACCACCAAGGCCCAAGGCAAGGCGCCGCAGACGGAAAACGATTTCCGCCGCGTGCTCGAAGATCAGGACGTGGACGCGCTGATCATCGCCGCGCCCGACCATTGGCACGCGCCGATGGCCACGCTCGCCGCCAAGGCCGGCAAACACGTTTAGGTCGACAGACCGTGCAGCCACAACCCGCGCGAAGGCGAGATCCTCATCGAGGTTGCCAAAAAATCCGGCAAGCTCGTGCAAATGGGCAGCGAGCGTCGCTCGATCGCCAACGTCCAGCAAATGGTCAGGGAGATCCAAGAAGGTGCCATCGGCAACCTGTTCCTCGCCCAGTGTTTCTACTCGCGCCGCCGCGCGCCGATTGGCTTCGGCAAGGAAGTCGCCGCGCCCGCCGGGCTTGATTGGGACCTCTGGCAGGGCCCCGCGTCGCCTACCGCCTACCGCGACAAGGTGGTTCCCTATAACAGGCATTGGTTCTGGAAGTGGGGCACCGGCGAGGCGCTCAACAACGGCGTCCACCTGCTCGACGTGGCGCGCTGGGCGATGGGCGATGGGCGTCACCTATCTCACCAAAGTCAGTTCCTTCGGCGGCCGCTGGCACGATGTCGGCCTTGACGATTGGGAAGCGCCGGACACCCAGGAAATCCAGCTGGAGTTCGGTCCCGGCAAGGGGATTTCGTGGTTCGGCCGTTCGTGCGGCACCTACGGCGCGCCCGGTTACAAGGCCAACGGGATCATCTGCCATGGCAGCAAAGGCACCATCGACTACCACGGCAGCGGCAGTTACAGTGTTTACGATCTCGACAACAAGCTCGTCAAAAAAGTCGGTGGAGACGGGGAACAGAGGTCCAATCTCGCCAACATCGCCGATCCCGGCCTCGACGATCCGCAAGCCATGAAACTCTGGACCCGCGACTACGAACCCGGCTGGGAACCCACCGTCTGAAGCGGACCGCGAAATTCATTTCGCCCGTAGCGTTCGCCCCGAGGCACCCGCCCCGGTTCTGGTAAATGCCGCATTGACGCGGAGGTCCGCAGTTCATTGGTTCGAAGCCATTCGATGCCCGCCACGCAACCCATCCGCATCCTGCTCGCCGACGATCATACCGTGGTGCGAATGGGACTGGCCGCGGTGCTGTCGCTCGAACCAGGACTCCAGATCGTCGCCGAGGCCGAGGACGGTGCCGGCACCCTCGAGCAATACCGCCTGACCCGCCCCGACGTGGTGCTGCTGGATCTGCGGATGCCGGAAATGGACGGGCTCTCCGCTCTCAAAAGCCTGCGCAAGGAATTTCCAGAAGCCCGGGTGCTGGTGCTGACCACCTCGGAGTTGGTGGAGGACATGCGCTGCACCCGCGCCGCCGGCGCCCATGGTTATTTGCGCAAAAACGTCCCCCGGGTCGAACTCGTCGCGGCGATCCGGGAAGTCCACGCCGGCGGGCACCATGTCTCGCCGGACGTCGACCGCCGCCTCGCGGAAAATTCGAAACGCCGCAACCTCACCGAACGCGAGGCCGAAGTGCTCGATTGCATGCGTCGTGGCCTTTCCAACAAGGACATCAGCCTCGCCCTCACCATCAGCGAGCACACCGCCAAGACCCACGTCAAGGCGATCCTCCAGAAGCTCGAAGCTGCCGACCGCACCGAGGCCGTCACCAACGCCTTCGAACTCGGCGTGCTGCGCCTCGACTGACGGACCGCGGGATTCATCCCGGCTTTCATTCATTCATCCGGTGCCCCCGTCCTGTAGCGGAAAGACCGGCACGCTGCGCATGGGCTAGCTCGTCCGGGGGATGGTCAAAATCCGCAGTGATGGTCCAAGCTGGCGGGGTAAACCCATCGGGATGTCGGGCGGCAAGCGCCTCTCCACCTGTGCCGCGAGATGGATCCCCGACCTAGCGGGGAATCAGCCCCGGTGTCATCCCGACCTTTTCGGCTCACCACCTACTGTATGAAACCCAAATTCCGCCCGCTCACCTCCGCCCGTTGCCTTCCGTTGTTCAGCCTCGCCCTGCTTTCCGGCGCCCGTGCGGAATTCTGGAACGCCACCACGCCCAATCCCGCCAACTGGCAGACCGCCACCAACTGGACGCCGAACACCATCCCGAACGCCGTCAATGCCAGCGCCATTCTGAGCAACGACATCACCGCCGGCACGCTCGCCATCAATCTCAACGCCGCGGTCACTCTCGGCAACCTCACGCTGGGAGACTCCGTCGCCGGCACCAACGGTTTTTTCACCGTCCAGAACGGCACCGCTGGCTCGCTCACTTTCGATGTCACCGCCGGCAACGCCACGCTCCAGAAAACCACCGCGTCCGCCAGCGCCGACACGGTTGCCGCTACCACGATTCTTAACGACACGCTGGCTGCCGATGTCCGCACCGGGACCATCACCATGACCGGCCTCATCAGCGGCACGGGTGGCCTTATCCGCTCCGGCTCGGTTTCCGGGGCGGTCGCCACTGCCGGCGGCACCTTGGGCCTGACCAATCACTCCAACAGCTACTCCGGCAGCACGTCGATCGAGCACGGCACCCTCACCGCCGTCCTCAACGGGAACGTCGCCGCCTCGACCAACAGCGTGTTCGGAAATTCCGCCACCGCCATCGCCGTCGGCCTCGCCACCACCGCGTCTGGCAGCAACGGCAGCTCGGTGCTCACCCTCACCGCCGGTAGCGATGCCGCCAACTACACGATCTCGCGTGGCATGGATTTTTCCCAGTCCACCACCTCCACCGCCCGCGCCGCCCTCAACTTCAATGGCAACAGTGCCGGCGCGAGCAATACCAACACCCTGACGATTTCCGGCCCGCTGACTTTCGGCGTCCGCACCACCCAGATTGCCGCCGGCCGCGGCGGCATGACCCTTGAACTCACCGGGGCCATCACCACCGTCGGCACGCCGGGCGCCGACAGCATCCGCTGGAACGCCTTCCCGCCCGATCCCGGCGCCACCATCGTCGATGGCCGCGGCGCGGGCACCATCCGCTTCAGCAACCTCGCCCGCACCTACAGCAACAGCCAGAGCTTGGCGATGGGGACCATGGTCATCGACGGGGTGGTCGGCGCGGTCGGCACTGCCAGCCCGATCGGCACCCAGCTCATCGCGCTCGGCCTCGGCTCCGGCGGCAACATCGTCGGCAGCGGCAATTTCTCCGCCGGCGCCGCCGCGGTGCGCGACACCTCGCCGGACACCGTCCGTGCGCTCTATCTGGAAAGCCCGGGCAGCAGTTACGCCCGGGTGCTGGCGCCGGGCGTCGGCAGCACGTCCACCGCCGGGCAGACCGGGGCCAACGCGCTTCCCGCCAGCTACGGCACCACCGTCAACGTCATCAACGGTTATAAAATCGGCGGTCTCAACACCACCGGCACGGTCACCTTCAGCGGGGCGATCACTCCCGGGGACCCGACGGTCGGGACCTCGGTCACCAACGTCATCACCCAGGCGGTGAACCTTGCGCTGATCGCGCAAACCGGTGGCACCGTGGCATTCACCGGCGGCATCGGCGACACTGCGAGCGCCGCCACCCACCTGCGGGTCACGGTCAATCAGTTCCGCAACCACGCCAATCTCGACGGCTCCAATAACAGCTCCGGCCTCGTCGGCGCGGATGGCCTCGCCGACGCCGCCGCCAACCAGTTGCAGGGCACCGCCAGCGCCGGCACCGTCATCCTGGGCACTACTGCCGGCACTTGGAACGGCACCACCGAAGTGCTCGGCGGCAAACTCATCGTCAACAGC
>JBEDKU010000808.1:0-2536 GCA_041172045.1 Verrucomicrobiota bacterium
CCTGGTAGAGGAAGGTTTTGTTCGCCGAGCCGCCGCCTTTGCTGACGAAGAGGAATTTGTAGGCGTCGCCCTCGGTGGCGTAGAGATCGATCTGCGCGGGGAGGTTGGTCTTGGTGTTGACCTCGTCGAACATCGTCAGCGGCGCGGTCTGCGAGTAGCGCAGGTTTTCCTTGGTGTAGGTTTGGTAAATGCCTTTCGAGAGGAATTCCGCGTCGTCGCAGCCGGTCCAGACTTGCTGGCCTTTTTTGCCCATGATGGTGGCGGTGCCGGTGTCCTGGCAGAACGGGAGGATGCCGTGCGAGGCGATTTCCGCGTTTTTCAGCAGCATGAGTGCGACCATCCGGTCGTTTTCCGAGGCTTCCGGGTCGTCGAGGATCGCGGCAACTTGTGCGAGGTGGGAGGCGCGGAGGGTGAAATTGATACCTTTGATCGCTTCCGCCGCGAGCAGGGTGAGCGCTTCCGGTGCGATTTTCAGCACCGGCTTGCCCTCGAACTCCGAAACCGAGACGTGCTCCGAGCTCAGGAGTTCGTATTCCGTGGTGTCGGGGCCGAGCGGGAAGGCGTCTTGGTAGAAAAATGGTTTGTCGGACATGGCGTGCGCCTTTTTTTAGACACGCCGGGGTGGGGGAGCAAACCGTTTCACGACTCGTCGCAACGAATGCACGGTGAATGATGGAATCTGCGACTCAAGCGCCCGTGAAGCACACGCCCATTTCTTCGGCAATTGCTTTGAGAAGCAGATTTTCATGCTGAAAGTCATGCATCAAAAACCTCATCATCCCCATCGTTTTTTGAATCTTTCGAATTTGTCCATTCAGTAAGAGCCTTTCAAGGCTTGCCGGGCCGCATGCGGGGGCTTAAATGCCCCTCGCCATGAAAAAGAAACCGGTAGTGCTGATTATTCGCGACGGCTGGGGTGTGAATCCCGGGGGGAAGGAAACCGCCATCAAGGATGGAAATGCGACCTTGCTCGCGAAGACACCTTTCCACGAAGTGATGTTCGCGAAGTATCCGAAAGGTTTCCTCAGCGCGTCCGGCCTCGACGTCGGACTGCCGCCCGGTCAAATGGGTAACTCCGAAGTGGGCCACCTTAATCTCGGTGCCGGGCGTATCGTTTATCAGGACCTGACCCGCATCAACAAGGCGATCGAAGAAGGCACTCTCGCGAAAAATCCGGTCTTCGTGGAGGCTCTTGAAATGGCCAAGTCCAGCCGTCTGCATTTCATCGGCCTTGTTTCCGACGGTGGCGTGCACAGCCACCAGGACCAACTCATCGCGATGGTAAAACTGGCGAAAAAAGCCGGGGTGAACGACATTTTCATCCACGCCATCACCGACGGCCGCGACACCTCGCCGACCGGCGGCCAGGCCTACCTCGCCAAGGTCGAGGACGAAGCCGCCAAGTGCGGCGCGCACGTCGCCACCGTGATCGGCCGTTACTTCGCGATGGACCGCGACAAGCGCTGGGACCGGGTGAAACTCGCCTGGGATGCCATCGTGTTAGGAAAAGGGGAGAAGCGCGACGTGCTCGCGAGCGAAGCCGTCGCCGACTACTACCGCCTCGACAAGACCGACGAGTTCATGCCGCCGATGATTTTCAACGAGCCGGATACGCAGCGCGTCCGCGATGGCGACGTGGTCCTGTTCTTCAACTTCCGCTCCGACCGCGCGCGCGAACTATCAGAAGCGTTTCTCTATCCTGACTTCGACGGCTTCGACCGCGAGGTCACTCCCAAAATCCATTTCGTCACCCTCACCCAATACGACGAGAAATACGACTGTCCGGAAATTTTCTCCGCCCAGACGCTCGACATGGTTCTCGGCCAAACTGTCTCCGATGCCGGCAAGACCCAAATGCGCATCGCGGAAACCGAGAAATACCCGCACGTCACCTACTTTTTCAACGGCGGCGAGGAAGTCGCCTATCAGGGCGAGGACCGGTTCATCATCCCGTCGCCCAAAGACGTGCCGACTTATGATTTTAAGCCGGAAATGAGCGCCCAACAGGTGACTGACACCGTCGTCTCCAAGCTCAAGGACTACGACATGGTCATCCTGAATTTCGCCAACCCCGACATGGTCGGTCACACCGGCGTCGTCGAAGCTGCGGTGAAAGCCTGCGAGGTCATCGATGCCGACGTGAAGGCCATCGTCCAGGAAACCCTCCGCCTCGGCGGCAAGCTGCTCATCACCGCCGACCACGGGAACTGCGAATACATGCGCAATGCCGACGGCTCGCCGAACACCGCGCACACCACCAATCTGGTGCACATCTTCTATGTCGCCGCCGACGCGGACGAATACACGGTTAGGGACGGCATTCTGGCGGACGTCGCGCCGACCCTGTTGGAGATGCTCGGCGTGCCCAAGCCCAAGCAAATGACCGGAAAAAGCCTGCTGGTGAACAAGTCAAAGAAGCCGACGAATGCGACCGCCAAGGCAGCGGTTAAAACGGCTTCCGCGCCTGTGAAAGCGCCGGTGGCGGGAACGAAATCAGTCGTGAGGAAGCCCAAGGCCGGGAGAGCGAAACGTTGGA
>JBEDKU010000809.1:0-2816 GCA_041172045.1 Verrucomicrobiota bacterium
CCAAAAATCAGCTTGCTAGGGTTATAGTCGAGGATTTCGGACACGACTTTCGCCAGTCCGGTTTGCACTTGGAAGTCGTAGTTCTCTGCATCGCATGCATCATCCAAGTCGGCTTGGCTCGATCCGATCGGACCTGCGATTTTCCTGATCTCTAGAATCATCTCGTCCATCGTTTCTGGATTCATGGGAGTTTTGGTTTCATTCGATCATTCCGTTCCCAGCAGAATCAGTCGGTGGTACTGGTCAAGCAGTCGAGCGGCTCCTCCATCGATATCTTCTGGCAAGCACACAACCGGGTCGGCAGCTGCCATGGCCTCCGCCACCACGTCTGGATTGATCGTCGGCCTGCCGGATGCCAGGCTGTTTTCGGTGGTCGTGTCAGTGGGCTCCAATCCGTCATCAGTTCCCGGGAGGTCCTGATTAATGAGGATCTCGATGCCCAGGAGCAGTTGATCGAAGCGCTGGGGCTGGGGCAACTTGCCGAGGATGGACCTCAGTCTCCCAAGCTCGCGGGTGGCTCGAACTTTCACAGAGACCCGGGCAGGTTTCACCGCCTTGGTCGCGAGCTTGTGCTTTCGGACAAACTTCCTGGCTTCGTCTGCGATCATGGGTCCGGTGAACTCTGCCGGGTCCTTACCGGTCATAATCTTGTTCCAACACTCGACGCGGTGGGGCTTCGGGACGGACTCGATCAGCGGCCGGATCTGCCCCGCGTTGAGCGGTTGCGGAACATTTTCCCCTTGAGGGGAATCTGCGAGTTCGGCGATGAAGGAGCCGGTATCCACCAACCGGTAAGCATGGGATTTCTGATAGCCCCACTTAGCCTCACAGTATCGATCAAACGATAGAAAATCTGTTTTCCAAAGCAAGCCGTCACGGTAAGTTTTGATTTCGTGCAGCGCTTTGGCGGCCGCAATCGATGCTGTGACCGCAGTGGCAACGATTTCCTCACGGTCGTTGCGAAACTTGATGTCGGCGTCTTCCAAAGGGGGCAGGGGCACCTGGCGGGCTGATTCGCCACCTGCGATGAGTAGACGCTTCTTGGCTTCCTCGCCGATCAGGACCGCACCATTGGCGCGCTGCTCCTTCCACCAGTCCGCCGACTCGGCAGTGATGTATTGAAGGAAGCGCAGCTTTTCGGCCGGGATATTTTTGGTGTGGGCGAGGAAGGTCTGACGGGCGTATTCTTCCCAAGCCTCCTTGTTGTCTGCTCCGGATACCGATTCGAGGCGTGTGGCCTCAGCCGCCAGCTCGGCTTTACGCTGAGCCGAAATCTTCAGTTCGGGATTGCGCAAAGCCTCAGTGGTTTTGGTGAGGGAATCGCCCCGGACATTGATTACCTCGGCCCAGACGTGCTCGCATTTCTCGACTCGGATTGCGGCGCAAATTTCACGGGAGAAAGCGTCGTAGTCTTCCTGCGGCAGGCTCGGGCAGATCATTCCGAAGACGCGGAATCCATGGTCCTGGAGCCAGTGCAGGGCCTTGATGCGCATGGATACCTTGCCAGTCCCGATCTCGATGGCCGCTCCCATCTCGTCATCCAAGGTGCCAATGGAAAATCCGAGAATGAGACGGTGATGATACTCCTTGGGGATCATTTCCTTCTCGACCAGTCTCGCGAGAAGCGGGCTCTTGCTGAGGAGGCGAATCTGCCAGGCTGTATTCTTGAGGATGAGCAGGCAGGCGGCGGCGGTTTCCTTCAGCAGATCCATATTGGGTGCCGGATCCACGATGGTGGAGGAATAAATGACGCGGGTGTCGTCCGGGTCGGAGTAGATGCGGGAACCATCCTCGTTTAGGAGTTGGGACCTGAGGAACTCAAGGCCGTTGCGCCGCCGGATGACCACGTCCTGATAACCCAACTCCTGCCCGGTTTCGCGGTTGTGGGCATCGATGATCGGTTTGTCGATTTTGAACATAGAGCTTTCACTGAAGCAGTAGGTGCAGCTGAATCCGCAGGCGTCCCCGCAATTGAACACGAGTCCGTCGCAAAGGAGCTTCTCGTGAAACTCCTCGCTGGGGTCGGTGAGAATGGTGTCGCCGTCGCGATAAAGGACGGGTTTGCTGTTCAGGGTGGGGGGCCGCGGGCTTGTATTGGAGCTCACTTGCCCTGACATACCAGCTGGGAGCGACTGAACCATTTCGATGTCGGTGTCGGAGCTCTCAGGCCTTTCGTGTTCTGGGTGGTTGACTTCAGTTTGGTGCGAAGGGTCCTCTTGATTGAGTAGGGTTGTAGATTTTTGATTTTTCATAAGTTCTCGATTGGGGGTAAAAGTTACAATTCTGGATAATTCATTTGCGCCAGGTCCGTGGACCGCGCCTAGCGAAGCCCAGGGCGCGTGTCGGCGGGACTGGCGGGGGTGATAACCCCGCCACCATTTTTGGTTTAAAGGTGGCGAGGTGGTTAGCCGACAAAACGGAGGTCACAAATCATGTCTGATCTGACGATTCTAAGCCGGATTCGACATCGGGCGGTCCACCGGTCACATCATCCCTGCCCACACCCCCTTCCGGATAGCCGGGCTTTTCCTCGGGCACCGGCAAACGAAAAAGTAAACGCTGACTGTGATGGGGGTCATTCCCCCTGATCACCTTGCCGCTGGAGACCAAGCGGTCCAAGAGCTTGCGAATCGTGGTTTCGGGTGTCGCCAGTGCTTCAACAATCTTTTTGATTCCCACTGGGTCTTCACAACCGCCGAGCCAATCGACAATCCTGCTTTCGAGCCGCTCAGAGTCGTCGCGCGAAACGTTACCGGCACACTCAATCACACACCGCAAGGGACTCCAGACAAAGGAAATAAGTGGCAGGTCTTCGG
>JBEDKU010000810.1:0-3180 GCA_041172045.1 Verrucomicrobiota bacterium
GATCGGGGGCATTGCTCAGGGTGAGCGTGCCGACGTCCACGGTGGTGTCTCCCGAGTAGGTGTTGGCCCCGGATAGAGCCAGCGTGCCGATTCCGCTTTTGGTCAGGCCGTCGGTGGTGGCACCGGCAAAATGAAGCAGCGGTTGGGCGATGGTGATGTCGAAGCCGTTGGTGTCGATCACAGCCCCGCCGTCTTTCACGTTGGCGGTGGTTAGACCCTCCAAGAAGGTGGCGGTGCTGGCGGTGGGCTTAAGCGTGCCGCCGGCCAAATTCAGCGTGCTGTTATTGGCACCACCAGCGAGCGTGCCGATGTTGCTGGAACCAATGCTGCCGGTAGCCAAAGTGCCGCCGTTCAGGTTGTAAATGGCGGTGTTGGTGTAAGTTTGGGCGGTATTGTTGGTGTTCGTTATCAAAAGGGAACCCACGGTGGCGGTCGAGGTGCCGTTTTGAGTGAAGGTTCCCGACGTGGCGTTGCCCGTGCCGTTCAAGGTGGTATTCGATACGACACCGAGCGTGCCCGTGACCTCTAAAGCGGCACTCCCGCTGAGATTGAAGACGCTGGTTGAACCGCGCTCGCCCACATTGACCTTGCCGCTCACGGCAAGAGTGCCGCCGCTGAGGTTGTAAGTGCCGCCCTTACCCAAGCCCGTGTTCATCCTCAAATCCACCGAGGCGCTGATCGCGCCCGCCGTCTGGTTGACCGTGGCCAGGTTGGAGCTGCCTCCCAGAATGATGGTGGTGAAGCTGCTGCTGGCGGAGCTGTCGTATTGGAAGACGCTCGCAGAAGTGGTCCCCACACTGAGGGGGCCGGCGCTGGTGATGCTGCCCGTGCCGGTGAGGGTCAACGTGCCGCTGTTGACCAAAGTCGAGCCGCTGTAGGTGTTGGTGCCGCTGAGGGTGAGCGTGCCGCCGATGCTGTTCTGCGTCAGTGATCCACTGCCACTGATCGCCATTCCAAGGGTGCGACTGCCTGCGGCCACGTTATAAATCAGGGGACCATTGGCGGTGATCCCGCTGGTCGATTCGATCGATCCGACGTCCGTGCCGTTTCCAACCTGCAGGGAGCCCGCGCTGATCGTCGTCGCGCCGTCGTAGGTGTTGGTGCCGGTCAGCGTGAGTGTGCCGGTGCCCGCTTTGGTGAGTCCGCCGCCCGTGCCGGAGAGCCCCCCCGCATAGGTGGTTGAGGCGTTACTGCCGCCGGTGGTGAGGGTCGCGCTGCCGAGGGTGACATTGCCACCGCTCGAACCGCCGCCCGCCAGCGAGCCGATGGTGGTGTCGAAGTCGGTGATGTCGAGAGACGCCGCAGCGGCATCGGCCAGGGTAACCGCCGAATTGGAGCCAAAGGCATTGGTAAGGATGCCGGCCTTGAGCGTTCCCGTGCTGACCGTCGTCGCGCCGGTGTAAGTGTTAGCGGCCGTCAGGGTGAGGACATCGGCTCCCTGCTGCTCCAGTGAGCCGGTGCCGGAGATGATGCTGCCAAAGGTGACGGCGTTGCTCCGGTTGAAGCTCAAGGTTCCGTTGTTGGTGACATTCTGGCCGGCAATCAGGTTTCCGGTCGCGCCGCCGTTGCCGATCTGCAGGCTCGCGCCGGGAGCGATGGAGACCACGCCACCAGAGCCAAGAGCACCACCGCCCAGGAAGTTGAAGGAGGTTCCGCCAGCCACGTTGGAATTGGATGACACCGTGACGGAGCTTGCGGTTTTCGCCGTGACGATCCACGAAACGTTGGCTGTCGTAAAGCTGGCTCCCGTGACCGCCTCACCCACAAAAATGCCGGACGTGTCGGCCAGGCCGGTGATTTGATTGGTGCCACTCGTATTCGCTCCCGTCAGTGTCACCGCCGCAAGCGGGTCGGCCGTGACGATCACCTTGCCCTCATTGATATTGCTGCCGCCCCCACCGTAACTGTTCGTTGCCGTCAGCAAGAGAGTGCCCATGCCGTTTTTGTTGAGGGTCGTGGTGTTGGCCCCGTTTCGATCGGTGATGACCGAAGCAATCTCCAGATCTCCCAGCGTGTTGTTTTGGAAGATCGTGATGCCGCGGCGATCCGTTCCACCAATACCGACGCCGCCGGTGATTCTGGAGAGGTTGGCCCCGACCGCGCTGGTCACCAGGACACCCCCGCTCTTGACCTGATTCACGCCATTGAGCGTCAGAGTATTGGAAGCTGCCGTATTGAATCGGACCGAATTCGCGAGCGCGCCCGTAGCCGCCGTCACATTCGCAGTGACATCCAAATTGTTGTTGGTGGCAAACGTAGTGGCATAACTCGTCAGTCCGGTAAGAGCGCCTTCCACGCCCGCCGTGCCAGTCGCCGTGCTGTTGCTAAGAGCGATCGCGGAGCCGCTCGGAGTCGTGGCCAGCTGGAACTGAGTGCTGCCATTGCTGCCGACGACATAGTAGGTCGCGCCAGCGGTCAGCCCGGAGCCGGCGGGAATCGTGGAAAACTGGATCTGGGTGCCGTTAATGGGGGCGCCACTGGCCACGTTCACGATGTTCGTTCCTGTCGTCGTGCTCACGCTGCTGAGGGTCGCGACCGCCGAAGTGGCGAACGTGTTTCCATTCACGGTGACGTTGGGAATGATCCCATTGCTATTCAGGGCTGCCGTAGTGGCGGTGGCTCCTGTTGGCAGGCTGACGTCGAACCCACCAAGGGTGCTGGCCGTGGTTCTAATATTGCCCAGCTGCACGGCCAAACTCCCCCCTGAACTTCCCGGGGCGAGATTGAGGTAGGACATGCCGACTGAGGCCGTTACGCCTGCGAAGGCTTGGGTATTGGCGGTGCTTGCATTGCCGGTCAGGTTCAGCGTCATGGGAGCATTCCCGGCCGTGCCAATCAAGTTCAAGGAGCTCAAGTTTCCGGAGGTCACGGTGGTGCCCGCCGCGATGAGATTGGAGACCGGCGCGGTGGCGGCGCTGAAGTCCAGGTTGAGGATTCCGCGGCTGATCGTCGTCCCGCCGCTGTAGCTGTTGGTGCCGGCGAGGGTGAGCGTTCCCGCGCCCGCCTTGGTCAGACCGCCGGTGCCGCTGACATTGCCGCCGAGCACCAGGGTGCTGCCGGAGGCGGTCGTCACGGTGCGCGTGGCGGTGGTGGCGATGTCGAGGTTGAGGGTTTCGGTCCCCACGAAATTATCCGTGATGTTTCCGGTGAGGGTGATGGCGTTGCCGCTGATGGTATAGG
>JBEDKU010000811.1:0-3007 GCA_041172045.1 Verrucomicrobiota bacterium
GCTTTCAGCACTATCTGGCAAATCCGACTCGGCCGACGGCGCGGCCAACCCGCTCGGCGCGGCGCTCAATTCATTACTCGCCCAGAACGGCGGCATCCAGGGACTCATGTCCAAGTTCTCCCAAGGCGGGCTCGGCGATGTGTTTTCGTCGTGGGTCGGCATGGGCGACAACAAGTCAATCTCCCCGGATCAAATCAGCAGCCTGCTAGGATCGCAACAACTGCAGGGACTCGCGTCGAGCCTCGGCGTGGATGCCTCACAGGCATCCGGATTCCTAGCAGACTATCTGCCGAAGATCGTGGACAAGCTCACGCCTTCCGGGCAGGTCGATCCGGATGCCGATTCGTCGCAGGGCCTCGCCGCGCTGCTGCCTTCGCTGCTTGCGAGCCTTGGCGGCGGCGAATCCCGGCAGGCTTGACCCGAGTCTCTCCAACGCTTCAGCTAGGCCTGACGGAATCATTCCCGTCAGGCTCTTGGCATTTTCAGAAAAATTGATTCTCTCGGAAAACACGCACCATGAAACCAATACGACACACCCTTGCGCTGGCCTTCGGGTTGGCGCTCATCGGCTCGGCCTCCTCGCAGGCGGCCGACGCTAAAAAACCCAACATCCTCGTCATTTGGGGCGACGACATCGGCAACCAGAACATCAGCCACAACAGCCGTGGCATGATGGGCTATCAGACGCCGAACATCGACCGCATCGCCAAGGAAGGTGTCGGCTTCACCGACTACTACGCGCAGCAGAGCTGCACAGCGGGTCGCGCGGCCTTCATCGGTGGCTCCTGCCCGCTGCGGAACGGAATGTTGAAGGTCGGCATGCCCGGCGCGAAGGAAGGCTGGCAGAAAACGGACGTGACCATGGCCACGGTGCTCAAGTCGCAAGGCTACGCCACCGGCCAATTCGGTAAGAACCACCAGGGCGACCTTGACGAGCACCTGCCCACGATGCATGGCTTCGACGAGTTTCTCGGCAACCTCTATCACCTCAATGCGGAGGAGGAGCCGGAGAACGCCGACTATCCGAAAGATCCCGAATTTCGGAAAAAATTCGGCCCGCGCGGCGTGCTCAGAACCAAGGCTGACGGCAAGGGCGGCCAGACCATCGAGAACACCGGCCCGCTGACCAAGAAGCGCATGGAGACCATCGATGATGAAACTGTCGCCGCTGCCAAGGACTTCATCACCCGCATGAACAAGGATGGAAAACCCTTCTTCTGCTGGTGGAACGGCACCCGCATGCATTTCCGCACCCATGTGAAAGCGGAGCACAAAGGCATCTCCGGCCAGGACGAATACAGCGACGGCATGGTCGAGCACGACATGCACGTCGGCGAACTGCTCAAACTCATCGATGAACTCGGCATCGCCGACAACACGATCGTCCAGTATTCCACCGACAACGGCGTGCATTACAACACCTGGCCCGATGCCGGCACCACGCAGTTCCGCAGTGAGAAAAACACCAACTGGGAAGGTGCCTACCGCGTTTCCTGTTTCGTGCGCTGGCCTGGAAAATTCCCCGCGGACAAGACACTCAACGGCATCGTCGCCCACGAAGACTGGCTGACCACCTTCGCCGCCGCCGCCGGCGCGCCGGACATCAAGGAAAAACTCCTCACCGGCGTGGAACTCAATGGCCGCACTTACAAGAACCACCTCGATAGCTACAACCAACTCGATTACCTCAGCGGTAAAGTGAAAGAGTCGCCGCGCAAGGAGTTCATCTATGTAAACGACATCGGCGAGATCGTCGCCGCCCGCGTGCATGACTGGAAAGTCGTCTATATGGAAAACCGCGCGGAGACGGTAGCCCTCTGGCGCGAGCCGTTCGTTGAACTGCGCGCACCATTGCTCTTCAATCTGCGCCGTGATCCGCTCGAAAAGGCCCAGCACAACGCCCAAACCTATAACGACTGGTGGCTCGACCGCGTTTACCTCATCACGCCCGCCACCGCCTACGTCGGAAAGTTCCTCATGACCTTCCATGACTTCCCACCCAGCCAAACGGCGGGTTCCTTCAACCTGAGCAAGGTGCAGAAGCAGATCGAGGAAGCAGGCAAGGCCAACAAGTAACTTCGAACTGTGTCAATCCACCGGGCCGCATCCGTTCCATCCGGGTGCGGCCCCATGCCCAACAACTCGGATCACATGAAAACCAGGATCCTCACCACGGCGCTGGCCATTGGATTGGCATTCACCATCGCCCCACGCGCATCGGTGGCATCGCCCGCCGAGACCAAGGCCATCGCCTCGGATGCCTACATCTACGGCTATGCGATGCTTTACAACTACAAGACGATGTTCCAGCAGGCGGTGGATCCATCGTTTCCGGGATACGTCGGCGGCTTCGGTCGCTTCCGCCACTACTCACGCGGCTTCTCCCCGGCGGATACGGACATTGTGACGCCCAGCAATGACACGCCCTACTCGTGGGCTTGGCTCGATCTGCGCGCGGAGCCTTGGGTCGTCAGCCTGCCCGCGATCGACCGCTATTACGTGCTCCAATGGTTCGACCTCTACACCCACAACTTCGCGTATCTCGGCTCGCGCGCCACGGGCAGCGGCGCAGGGAATTATCTCTTCGCCGGGCCCAACTGGAACGGCGAGGTGCCCAAGGGCATCGCTCAGGTCATCCGCGCGGAGACGGATTTCATCGGCACGCTCACGCGCACCAGTTGGACCGGGCCGGAGGAGACCGAAGTGTTGAAGGCCATCCAGGCGCAATATCGCCTGATGCCGCTCAGCGAATTCGCGGGCACAAAGCCACCGTCTCCTGCGCCGATGCTCGCGTTTCCAGCGTGGGACGAAGCTCGGGCCGCTTCCCCCGACTTCATCACCTATCTCAACTTCATGCTCCAGTTCTGTCCGATGCCCGATGCGGAAAAGGCCACGCGGGAACGCTTCGCGAAGATTGGCGTCGGCGCGGGCCGGGCGTTCGATGCCGCTGCGCTCGATTCCGAGACCAAAGCCGCGCTCTTGGCCGGCATCGAGGACGGGAAGAAGC
>JBEDKU010000812.1:0-4610 GCA_041172045.1 Verrucomicrobiota bacterium
GACGGGAGCAGTGGCGGGGATAATCCGCCAGATGCGTCCGTGAGTGGCGTCGCGGAGCGGGGTTTCGTAGGCGTTGCCCTTGCCGGGGCCTTTTTTGTCGCCTTGCTGATAGGGGCTGTGCGGTTGGTCGTAGTTGCGCGCCGGATTGAAATAGCGGAAAACGACGTTGTGCTGGATGATCGGGTTATACCAGTCCGCGATCCACAGCGCGCCGTCCGGTCCGACACGCGCGGCCACCGGCGCGGCCCAGGCGTCCGAGCTGGCGAAGGCGTTGTTGCCCCGTAGCAGGGTCTGTTTCAGCGAGCCGTTGTCCGATACGTCACCGGTTGCGACGATGTGACCCGTCGGTTCGCAGATGAAGGCGTTGTTAGCGGAGAAGGTGTCGGCGAAAATGCGATCCGTGTAATAGTGATGTCCGGCGGCGGCGGTGTAGCCGCCAATTTGGTCGACCTGGGTGACATCCGCCGTGTTGGTGTACATCTTGGTCAGATTCTGTGCCTGCGGGTTTTTCGCGTTGCGCTCCACCCTGACCGAGGTGTCGAGGCGCGGGGTTTTCGGCTGCGGGACGCCGCTGCCGGCGTAGGCTGCCGCGGGGATGGAGAGAATCCACGAAGGATTGTTGTTCGCGGTCGAGCCGGTGACGTCGCCTTGTTCGGTGAAGCCGAGGCCCCAGGTGTTGTTCGTGGTGTTTTGAAGCAGCTCCAGCGCGGACAGATCCGGCCGGAAGCGGAAAACCGCCTGGGCGAATTTGTGATGCTTGCCATTCAGTTCGATTTCCACGCCGCTGTAGCCGACGGTTGCGTAAATCCAGTTGTCGAGGCCGTAAAGAAACTGCGAGGTCGCCGCGTGGGTGTCGTGGATGCCCAACCCGGTCGCCAAGACCTTGCGGGTGTCGGATTTTCCGTCGCCGTTCGTGTCGCCCAGATAGACGATGTCCTTGCCGTCGGTGACGACCACGCCGTCTTTGACAAACACGCTGGTGGTGCAATGACGCAGGCCTTCGGCGAAGACCGTCATCTTGTCGGCGCGGCCGTCGCCGTCCGCGTCTACAAGAATCTTGATCTTGTCCTGACCGCTGCCGGGCTCGTCAGGAACCTTGTTAGGATAGCCAAAGCTCTCGATCACCCAGGCGCGGCCCTTGATGTCCCAGTCGATGGCGATCGGGTTGACGATCATCGGCTCGCTGGCGAACAGGACCAGCCGGGTGCCGGCGGGAACCTGGGTGTGCGCGGCGCTGTCTTCGGGGGAAAGCGGTTTTTGCAGCTCCATCATCGGGATCTCCGGATGGGTGCGGTTCTCGATTTGTGGAACCTCCGTCACAAGCGGCGGGAGTTTGAGCCGGGCGAACTCGGCGGATTTTTTCTCGCCGATGGCCCAGAGGATGGCGCGCCTGACGAGAATCTGATAGGCAGGTTCGTTCCAGCAGCGGTGATCATGGCCGCTGGCGGTGTAGAAGACGCGGCCTTTGCCCTCGTTGCGGGTCCACGTCCATGGTTCGGGCGCGGTCTCGCCCTTGTTCATCGGCTCGCGCACCTGCAGCAGGTGGCGGTCGGCGGTGAGATCCATGTGCTGATAGGTCTCGTCCCACGCTTTCAGAACGGGCAGGTCCTTGGTGATCGGGTGTTCGGCATCGACGGTTTTCGGGCTGAACTCAAATCCCTCGTGACTCTTGAAGCGGCCGCCGACAAGGACGAACCAGTCCTTGGATGGATGGAAATTCCCGCAGGCGCTGTGCAGGGCGACGAGCGCGCCGCCGTCCGTCACCCATGGCAGGATTGCTTCCGGAACTTTGGCGTTTTCATGGTTCGCATAGACGATGAGCGCGTCATGGAGATCGAGTTTTTCGCGCGTCACCTCGTCGAGTTTTTCGATAAAGGTCAGGTTGAAACCCTGCGGGCCGAGCGCCTGCTTGAGAACTCGGTAGCGCTCTAGCGGATCGTGGTGGCCGTTGTCGCCCAGAAACAGGACTTCCAACCGGCGGCCTTCCGCCGATGTGGCGGAGATTCCTAGCAAGCTGATGAAGGCAATGAAAAGAAGGCGGGGTATCATTTGGTTTTTTGGGTTCAGGCACGGGGCGCGCCCATGAGGTTGAGGAGTTTTTCGGCGCAGGCCTTGGCGAAAACGGGGCTGTTGATTTCTTCATCAAGTTCCTCAACCGCCACGCACGCGTGGCTGTGGATCGATTTGAAAAGCGCCGCGTCCGCAGCGGCATCGTGAAACGGCCGGCCCTCGGCGCTGATCGCGCTGACCGCCTTTTTCGGGATCATGATCGCTGCGGGGGCGGGGTAGCGGTTGACCTTGTCCGCGAGAATGCGGCCGAGTTCGGCGCATTCCTCCGGTGTGGTCCGCATGAGCGTGACCTGCGGGTTGTGGATGTGGAAATTCCGGCCCGCGAATCTTGCCGGGACCGAGTCACGTTCGCCGAAGTTCACCATGTCGAGGCAGCCCGGTGCGATGACGGCGGGGACTCCGGCCTTGCCGGCGGCGTCCATCCGCTCGGGGCCGGCGGTGAGGACGCCGCCGACGAGTTCGTCCGCCCACTCGGTGGTGGTTAGGTCGAGGACGCCTGCGACCAGGCCGCTCCCGATGAGGGCTTCCATGGACTTTCCGCCCGCTCCGGTGGCGGCGAAGACGAGGACTTCGTAGCCGGCTTCCTCGATGATTCGCTTCGCCTCGGTGACGCAGGCGGTGGTGTTGCCGAACATGCTGGCGACGACCAACGGGCGTGTGTCCCCGGTTTCGATTTCCGCTTCCACCATCCCGCAGATCGCCCCGGCGGCGCGGGAGAAGATGACGCGCGAGAGGCGGTTCAGCCCGGCGATGTCGGCGATGCTCGGCATCATGACGATGTCCTTGGTGCCGAGATACGGCGCGGTGTTTCCGGCGGCCAACGTGGAGACCATCAGTTTCGGAAAACCGAGTGGCAGCGCGCGCATCGCCGCGGTGGCGATGGCCGTGCCGCCGCCGCCGCCGAGGGAAATGACACCGTCGATGTCGTGCGCGGCCGCGAGTTTCGCCAGGAAAACCGGCGCCGCCCGGCACATCGCCGCCACGCATTCGCCGCGGTCCCTGCGGGTTAGAATTTCCGCAAGGTCAACCCCGGCGAACGCGGTGACCTGCTCGCGGGTGAAGTTAGGCGCCACGGTCGGCGGGCCGCCGGTGCCGACGTCGATGAGCAGCGCGCGATGGCCGCGGGCACGGATCCGCCCGGCGACGAAGGCGTGTTCTTCGCCTTTCGAGTCGAGCGTTCCGAGAACCGCGATGGTGGCCATGGTGTTAGTTCTTCCGTTTGACGGAAATGGATTTGAACTGGCGGGTGATGTTGGTGAGCGACTCTTCCACGCCCATGCGTTCGAGGCTCGAAGCGCCGACGAAGCCGACGCAGTCGGTGGCCTGGATCACGCGGTCCGCGTCTTCGGGGGTGTTGATCGGGCCGCCGTGGCAGAGATAGAAAATATCGTCGCGCACGGTCTTGGCGGCGTCGATGATGGACTGGGTGCGCTGGATGGTTTCCTCCCAGCTCACGACGGCGTTGGTCACGCCGATCGAGCCGCCGATGGTGGTGCCGACGTGGGCGATGATCGCGTCCGCGCCGGACTTCGCCATTTCCACGGCTTCTTCCGGGGTGCCGACGTAGACAATGGAAAACATCTCCATCTTGCGGGCGAGGGCGATCATTTCGAATTCCTTCTTCACGCTCATGCCGGTCTCTTCCAGCACGCCGCGGAAGTGGCCGTCCACGATGGTGTGGGTGGGGAAATTGTTCACGCCGGAGAAGCCCATGTCCTTCACCTGGCCGAGCCAATGCCACATCCGGCGGCGCGGATCGGTGGCGTGCACGCCGCAGATGACGGGGATTTCCTCGACGATGGGGAGCACCTCGTATTCGCCGATTTCCATCGCGATCGCGTTGGCGTCGCCATAGGCCATCAGGCCGGCGGTCGAGCCGTGTCCCATCATGCGGAAGCGGCCGGAGTTGTAGATGATGATGAGGTCGGCACCGCCCTTCTCGATGAATTTCGCGCTGATTCCCGAGCCCGCGCCGGCGGCGATGATCGCCTGGCCCTTGGAGAGCGTGTCATTGAGGCGCTCGACGACTTCCGCGCGTGTGTAGGGATTTCCCTTTCCGGTCCATTGATTTGGCATGGCCCGGTTGTGGCGCTGATACAACTGGCGTCCAGCGGGAAAGATCGGCGGTTCTCCACTTTCAGCTATCCCGTTTCCACATCCCGCGCCAGGCTCGTGGCACCGCCGGCCCGATGAAAGAACCCGTTGACGCACTGAAGGATACCGAGATCCTCGGCAAATCGACCCGCTATCAGGTCGTGCGCGCGGATGCCTCCGATTCGCGCGGCTGGATGCAGGACGGCCCGGTCTGCCCGCTGCTTGCCCAGCACCATATTTCCCACTGCGGGATCATGAAGGCGGTTCCGCCGTTTGAAATCGTGCGGACCAACCAGAGCGGCACCTTCATGTTGGCGTGTCTGGACGGGGAGGGGGTGATCCTGGCCGATGGTCAGTGGAAACGGATCCGCGCCGGCCAGGCGTGCCTGCTGCCGCCCTTCGTCATGAACGCGCTCAAGTGCCTGCCCGGGAAATCGTGGAGTTTC
>JBEDKU010000813.1:0-4370 GCA_041172045.1 Verrucomicrobiota bacterium
GTCCACCTTGTTGATGACGAGCAGGACGGGCGGTTTGGCCTTGCGGAGTTTCTGCGCGAGCGCTTGGTCGGTGGCGGTGAGGCCGGAATGGGCGTCGACCACGAAGAGGATCAAATCCGCCGTTTGCATGGCGATGTCCGCCTCGATGGAGACCTGTTCGTCGAAACCGTCCTCAATCCCGCCGCCGATGCCGCCGGTGTCGATGAGGGTGCAGGGCACCTGCGTGGCCTTGGATGGCGCGGCGATGCGGTCGCGGGTGACGCCTGGCTGATCGTGGACAATGGCGATCTTCCTCCCGGCAAGGCGGTTGAAGAGAGCGGACTTCCCGACATTGGGGCGTCCGACGATGGCAACAGTAGGCATGGGGCGGATGTATGGGGGAAATCGGGGAAGCGCAAGGGCGGAGGTTCATTTCCACTCCGTGCCCTCTTTTCAGGCACCCGCTAAACAAACTTCGGCGACTGGCTCAGGAAGCGGCGGGGATTTTGATACACGATCGCTTCGATCTGCTCCGCCGTGTGCTTGCGGCGCTTCATTTCCAGCGCGGTTTTCGGGACGGCGAGCGGATCCGAGTGGCCCCAGTCGCAGGCGGAATTCATCCACAAGCGTTCGGTGCCGTAGATTTCCAGCATGTCGATGGCGCGGTGGGGCGAGCACTTGCTTTCGGGATAAAGCGTCATGCCGGCCCAGTAGCCGGCGTCGAGCACGTGGGAAATGGTGTGCTCCTCGACGTGGTCGATGATGACTTTTCCGCGGTCGAGTTTGGAAAAGGACGCGAGCGAATCGAGGATCAGCCGGGTTCCCTTGAGCTTGTCCTCGAGGTGGGGCGTGTGGATGAGGATCGGCAAATCCCGGTCGAGCGCGAGCTGGACGTGGGCTTCGAAAATTTCCAACTCGTTGCGGGTGTTCTTGTTCAGCCCGATTTCGCCGATGCCGAGCACCGTCGGGCAATCAAGGAACTGCGGGATGAGGCTCATCACCTCGCGGGCGAATCCGGGGTCGTCGGCTTCCTTCGGGTTGATGCAGAGCCAGGAGTAATGCCTGATGCCGTATTTCGCGGCGCGCTTCGGTTCGTATTCGGTGAGCTGGCGGAAGTAGTCGTAGAAGCCGTCTGCAGACGAGCGGTCGAAGCCGGCCCAGAACGCGGGTTCGCAAATCGCCTCGCAACCGGACAACGCGAGTTTTTCGTAGTCGTCGGTGGTCCGGCTGACCATGTGGCCGTGTGGCTCGATGTATTTCATGCTTCGGAAGGGGGAAGGGCTGCTCCGAAGGCCCCTTGGAACGGCGCGCTTTCGGGAATTTCGGCGCTGTGGTCGGAGAAGGACTCCAGCACGGCGCGGGCGCGGTCCGGGCGGTCGGCGAGGAGGATGGGCAGCGCGTTTTTCAGGGCGGTGTAACGGTAGTCGTCTTCGCCCTCGTGGCGGTCGATCCGATCAAGAAACGCGGCGAGGTCGATGAGCTTGTGGCGCGCGTCGATGAATTGGAGGTCGAGGATTTCCTTCTTGCTCGGCATGGGGAAAGTTTATTCAGGGATTTCCAAATTCCTATCCTGAAGAACGGGGAATTTGATCCCCGCTTGCGTGCCGCCGGGGGATCGTGTGGACTGCGCCCGTGTTTGCGACTTACGTGCATGATTTGAATCCCATCGCGCTGCCGATCCACGGTGACTTTGCGCTGCGGTGGTATGGGCTGGCTTATTTGGCGGGGTTTGTGGTGGGTTTCCTGTTGCTGCGGAATCTCGCGCGGCGGGGGCTATGGGTGATGCCGCCGGAAAAGGTCGGCGACTTCATCGCGGGTTGCGCCCTGTTCGGCGTGTTCCTCGGCGGGCGGCTGGGATACATGTTTTTCTACCATTTACCCAAGGTCGGCTGGGGCGAGCTCGCCAAGGATCCGCTGCTGGTGCTCCGCGTGTGGGAGGGCGGCATGGCCAGCCACGGCGGCATCCTCGGGCTGGCGGTCTTCACCTGGATTTACGCCAAGAAACAAAACGTCTCATGGGCGAAGCTGGCCGACGGGCTGAGCGTGGTCGGCCCGCTGGGATTGTTTTTCGGCAGGGCCGCGAATTTCATCAACGGCGAGCTCTACGGCCGGATCGCGACCGGAGTCCCGTGGGCGGTGAAATTCCCCCTGTCTCTCACCCAGGAATCCGAGGAAACCCAGGCGATGGCCTGGCAGGCGTGCATCCGCGTGGATTCTTCGCTGGCAAACGCCACTTCGCTCGACACCCTGATCGCCGCCGCGCGGACCAATCCAAAACTATCGGAAACCCTCGGGGAATTCCTGCCGGCGCGGCATCCTTCCCAGATCTATGAGGGTCTGTTGGAAGGGCTGCTGCTGTTCTTGATCCTGTGGACGGTGCGGATCCGCTTTCCCAAGGCGCCGGCTGGCCTGATCACCGGCTTGTTCTTCGCGCTCTACGCGGTTTTCCGGATTTTCAGCGAGCATTTCCGCGAGCCGGACGCCGCGATGGTGGGCTTCCTCACCAAGGGGCAGTTCTTTTCGTTCTTCATGTTCCTCTTCGCCGCCGCGTTCTTCGGCCACGCGTGGAGGAAAAGAGCTGAGAGCTGAGGAAAGAGAATCGCAAACTCTTCCTCTCAACTCTCAACTTCTTCCACTACTGCGCCAGCTCGTGCGCGGTGTAGGCCATGCCGATGGCCGCCGCCGCATCCCCGCCGATGGCCCATTCGAAGCGGGTGGTCACCTTGTTCGGATCGAGCGGGCTGATTCGATAGGCCGGCCACGCGCGGTCGGCGAAGCCTTCCTGGATCCACTCCATGTATTGGTCGCGGAACGAGGTTTCCGCCAGGCCGCCGCCGATGACGACGAGGCCGGGGTCGAGCGTGCGGACCATGTCGGCGATGGCGTAGCCGAGGATGAATCCCTGTTGTTTGAAAATCTGCACGGCGAGCGCGTCGCCCGCTTCCGCGAAATTGCGGAGCTTGAAGGCCTTTTCCTCGATGGGAGCGTCGCCTTCGTTGAGCGGGTGGTTAGCCCACTCCGGCTTGGCGAGTTCCAGGCGCAGGCGGCGGCGCAGGGCCATCAGCGAGACCCACGCTTCGGCGCAACCGGTGAGGCCGCAGGAGCAGGAGGGCAGCGAGCCGTCGTCCTCGCGGAAGGGCACGCTGATGTGGCCGGTTTCCAGGGCGAGGCCGTTGGCCCCCTCGTAGCTGCGGCCGCCGGGAAGGACCAGCCCCGCGCCGAGTCCGGTGCCGGGGGCGACGAGCATGAGGCTGCACAGGTGCTTGTGGCGGAGCGCGTACTCACCGAGTGCGGCCGCGTTTCCGTCGTTGGTCATGAACACCGGGATGCCGGTGCGGGCGGCGAGTTTTCCGCGGATGTCGGTGCCCACCCAGTCGTCGCCGAGATTCGCCTTGCCCCAGATGACGCCGTCGCTGCTCGGAGCGGGCACGTCCAGGCCGATGCCGGCGATGGCGCTCTTCTCGATTCCCGCTCCGGCGGCGAGTTGGTCGAGCGCGAGATCGAGCTGCTGGAAGGTCGCTTCGTAGCCGTCCTTGACGTTGCTCCGGACTTCGGTCAGCGGGCCGACCTGCTCGGCGAGGTGATTGACGAGGACGGCTTTCACCGTGGTGCCGCCGATGTCGAGGCCGGCGAAATAAGAGGATTCAGATACCATGTCCGGTAGCGTGTTTTCCCGGTGCGCGGGTGTCAAGGAATTGGCTGGTTTGCCCAAGGGGGGCGGGCCGATGAAACGCTTGCGCAATCCGCCCGCCGTGATGGAATCGCAGCGACACGCTATACGGAATTTCCAATCACTCGCACGTCATGAAACTCTACCATCTCCTCGCCGTGCTCGTCCTCTCGGGCTGCACCCAGGTCATCATTCCCACCGATCCGCCGTCGCTTGCCAAGAGCGCGCGCGTGGCCCGGGGCAAGGCGGCCAGTCCGGAAGAGCAGGCGGCGCTCTATCTGCAAAGGGCGGCGCAGGCGGCGTCCGGCATCGGCTCCGGAAATGTTTCCACCCCGGCGCTGGAATCCTACAACGCCGCCGTGGCCGATCTCGCCGTGCTCCTGCGCAGCGCTGACGGCGGCCGCTTGTGGAACCGCCCGCTCACCGTCAGCACCGGTGGTAGCACCTACCGACTCCGCTTCCAGCCGGGTGACCAGCAGGGCGTGTGGGCGCCGGATGAATTCACCTCGTTGGTGCTTGCTCGCGAAACACCGGACAAAATCCTCCACCGCTCCAACAGGCAGCAGGGCGTCGGCGGCGAGCTTGTCGGTGTGCGCAAGGAGACGCCGCGCGCGCAGTTCGCGCCGTGGGTGGGCATTACCGCGCCGGTCACCGCCACCCTGGATTTCCGCGGCAACGAAGCCACGCTCGCCCTGCGCGATCCGGGCAAGCGGACGCAAGC
>JBEDKU010000814.1:0-4615 GCA_041172045.1 Verrucomicrobiota bacterium
CCGCTTGGCAGATCCGGCGGATCGACCAGGAATTAAAAAATGATGAGTGCGATCCACGCACCGTCCTGAACTCCTGTCGCGGCATGGCAAGAAGTTCGCTCGAATTTGAAAATGCCTACATTGCCGCACGGATCCGGTCCCTTGCCAAACATCAGCGGGTTGTCACGGATCCGTTTGTTGGGACGCCGCCAAGAGCGGCAAATCCGCCGCAAGGTTCCCCACCGCCCACCCGGAAACGGAATCCGGCACCTCCGCCGCACCCGATGGCCGTGAACCACCTGGGACATCTCATGAGCCACTTCGGGATCTGGGTGGTCGCCCTGCTAGCGACACAGGTTTGGGCGGCGTGGCGGATCAGCGCGGTTGCGGACACGTATCTCGAAGGCGGCCGGCCTTTCTATTTCACGATCGTGGTATTCCTGGTCCTCGCGCTCAACTGCACCGTCTGGTTCCGCCGGCGGGGCCGGCTTTGCGACGCGTTTCTTGTTCCCGGCGCGATGTTGTTCCTGGCGGCCTTGCTGCCGCTCCTCATCCTTCATCTGAGAGAGATCCTGCCGGCCATGCGTTAGACGAGCGGTCTTTGCCGCTGCCGCGGCTTACTTGAGTCCGTGCCGGCCGAGGAGGTTGTATACGGAGCGTTCCGAAATGCCGAGTTCGCGCGCGGTCCTGGCTTTGTTTTTACCGGTGCGCAGGTAGGTCTGGATGAAGGCGTTGCGCTCCACCTCCTGGAGGGTCAGGCCGTGGTTGCCACCGGGAGTCGAGCCGGAAGGGCCTTCGCCGCGGCCGGTGAGGAGGTGCTGGATGTCGTGCTCCTCCAATTCCGCCGTTTCGGAAAAGGCGGTGGCGCGTTCGAGCACGTTCTGGAGTTGGCGGATGTTTCCCGGCCAATCGAAGCCGCTGAGGGCGTTCATGGCCCCGGACGAAACCCGCCAGCCTTCGGTGGCTCGCCTGCGCGCGATGCTCGCCAGGATCTCGGTGACCAGCGTGGGGATGTCCTCCGTCCTGTCGCGCAGCGCGGGGATGTGGAGTTCGATGATGTTGAGCCGGTAATACAGGTCTTCGCGAAAGGTGCCCTTTTCCACCCGATCCCGCAGGTTGATGTTGGTGGCGGCGATGACCCGGGCGTTGGTCTCGAGCTGCTTGCTGCCGCCGACCCGGAAGAATTCCCGGTCCTGGAGCACGGTGAGGAGTTTGGGTTGAAGTTCGGTGGGCAGGTCACCGATTTCATCGAGGAACAAGGTGCCCTTGGTGGCCTGTTCGAAGCGCCCGGTGCGGGATGCGGTGGCACCGGTGAAGGCGCCGCGTTCGTGGCCGAAGAGTTCGGACTCCAGGAGCTCGCGGGGCAGTGCGGGACAGCTGACGGTGATGAAATCCTCCGCCGCGCGAGGGCTGAGACGGTGGATTTCCCGGGCAAAATGGGTTTTCCCGGTGCCGCTTTCCCCCGTGAGCAGGATGGTGCTGTCGAGGCGCGCGGCCTTGGCCAGATGGTCGAGCAAAACACGGAGTTGGGGATTGGCGCTGCGGAGCTTGGAGGCGGTGGATTTTTTCCCGGAAACCGCGACGGCCGGTGCCGGCTCGGCTTTACGGGCGTGGCGCGACTGCCCGAGCAGGTTGAAGAGCCGCTTGAGTTCGAAGGGTTTCGTCAGATAATCCGCGGCACCCGCGCGCATGGCTTGCACCGCCGTCTCGGCATCGTTCAGGCCGGTAAGCATGATGACCGCAAGCGAAGGGAAAAGATGTCTGATTTTGACCAGGGTCTGGATGCCGTTCATGCCGGGCATTTCGTGATCCAGAATCACGGCGCTGATCGCGGGGCTGAGCAGATCGAGAGCCTCTTGGCCCGATCCCGCAACCGCCGGGCGCCAGCCAAGGTCTTGGGCGGCGATGACCAGCAGACGCTGGATGGTTTCATCATCATCCACGATGAGAAGGTTGGGCGCGTTGGTGGAGGAGGAGGAAGCAGACATCAAATTAAAAAGGGAACTCCGGTAAAATTCACCATGAGGGTATGGGAAGCAAGCTTCAGGGTCGGTATATCAAAATAGGCGGATGAATGATCGAAGGAATCCATAGGTTTATTGCTTTAAAATGGAACCATCAGAGGTCGGCGCAAGGAACTCCGGCGGCCGGGGGGGAGTGAGCCGACCACGACCCAGGGGGCCGGCTGCCGGCACCGGTTGCGCAATCACGCCCGTGTGACAGGGCGGACAAATCCCGTGGGTGAGCCGCGGATACGCCTCCTGCGTCAGCAGACTCAACTGCACCACCGCCTCCTCCACCGGCCCCCAACTTCCATCCGGTAATACGACGTTCTGGCACCAGCTGCACACCCGCAGCCATTGATCGCTCCGCGGCATCTTGACGTCGAGCATGTCCACGCGCGGGCGCCGTTCCTTCCAGTGCAACTGCGACAAAAACTCCACGGTTCCGCCCGCCGTCAAGCGGATGGTCATTCGAAACTTACGCCGCCACTCCGGAGCATCGCAGCGGTAGTCAAACCGCGCCGGATACCCGGACCGGACCCGCTGGACGATCTGTCGGTACAGCTCGCGGACATTGGCATCCGTGATGAAGTCCCATAACGAGCGGCCCAGCACCCGCTCGGGCATCACCGCCGCGCCATCGTTCGACAGGGCGAATCGCGTCCAGGCCGGACTCACCTCGCACAGCCGGTCGCTCCCATCGATGTGATAGACGACTTCCTGTTCTGGAAATATCGGGTGATTCATGGTTGATGGTGGAAGCGCCTGCCAGTCCTCTACGCGGACGGCTCATGATGCTCGAGAGTCCGCCTGATGCACTTGAGTAGAGATTCGATCGTGTAGGGCTTTGATAGAAAATCCCTGAGGCTGTTCATCGCGGATTGGGAGGCGTCAGGATTGAGGCCGATGCCGCTGGTGGCGATGATTTTCGCGCCGGGATTGATTTCCAGAATGCGGCCGATCATTTCCGGCCCATCCATGACAGGCATCATCAGGTCGGTGAAAACAACGGCGATCTCGGACCGGCGTTCAATATAGAGTGCCAGCGCTTCCTCACCATTCGCCGCGGAAAGCGTCCGGTAGCCGAAATTCTCCAGTGCATGGCAAGTCATCTGGCAGATGGAGGCCTCGTCATCGACCACCAGAATGGTCTCTCCGTCGCCAGTCGGCAGATCGACCCGATTCAGCGCACGGGGTGCGTCCTCGGATTCCGGGTGGGCCGGAAGATAGACGCTGGCGAGGGTGCCCGCGCCCGGTTTGCTGGTCATGCGAATGAATCCGCCGTGGCTCTTGACGATGGCGAGACTGGTGGATAGCCCGAGACCGGTTCCTTTTCCGGTGGCCTTGGTCGTGAAGAAGGGATCGAAAATCCTGTCGATGATGTCCGCCGGGATGCCCTCGCCGGAGTCCTGCACCTGGATGCAGACATACGGACCTTCCGCGGCCTCCAGATTGAGGGCGGCGAAGGAGGCGTCGAGGCGCACGTTTTCCGCGCCGATGGAAATCCTGCCCGCGCCGGAAATGGCGTCGCTGGCATTGACGCAGAGGTTGAGAAGCACCTGATGGATCTGGGTGGGGTCGCCATTGATCATCCAGAGCTCGCGATCCGCCTTGATCTCCCATTGAATGTTTCTCGGGAAGGTGTCGCGCAGGATGCTCTCGATTTCCGAGAGCATCCGGCGGGGATGGAAGCACACGTGCCGACCCTCGACCCCACGGGCGAACGACAGCACCCGGCCGACCATGTTCGCGCCGCGTTGCGTGCTGGAGGCGATCATCTCCAGCAGTTCGAGGCTCCTTTCCCCGGGCTCGCGCATCTTGAGCAGCTCCACCGCCATGGAAATGGGGGCGAGGATGTTGTTGAGATCATGGGCGATGCCACCTGCCAGCACCCCGATGCTTTCCAAGCGCTGGGCGCGGATGAACTGAAGTTCGAGCCTGCGATATTCCGAGATGTCGGTATTGATGGCGAAAACGCTCTGCGGGCGGCCCGCGTCGTCGCTGACAAGACTCCAGCGCCCCTCGATGATGAGTTCGCGGCCGGACTTGTCGATCTGGGTGAGCTCACCCACCCAATCGCCTGCCAGCAGGGTCTGTTTGTGCGCGTCGAAGTAGCGGGACTTCTCCCGATAGAGGAGATCGACCACGGAGCGGCCGATCGTCTCCTCCGCGGTCCAGCCGTAAAGCCGCTCGGCACTTTTGTTCCAGTAGGTGATCCTGTGGTCCAGATCGCGCACGAGGATGGCGTCCCGGGCCTTGTCGAGAAGCGACGCCTGCTCGCGGATGCGGGCGTCCGCTTGTTGCCGGTCCAGTTCCGAGGCGGCCCGCGCGGCGAATATCCTGAGGGTGGATGTCACCAGCGCCGTTTCATGAAGTGGGGATGTGAAGAACACCGCCATGACTCCGGCGACCTCGTCATTCGGATTGAGCAATGGAATCCCGACATAGGCTTCGATACCGAGCCGTGACAGCAGGTGGTTGTCCGGAAACAGGCGTTGGACGCCCCGCTCCAACACGCAGATGCCGCCACCCACCACGTTCTCGCAGGGAGTTCCCGCGAGATCGTAACTGAGGTTTTCCATCAGTTTTCCGTTCAGCACGAAGGAAATGGTGTCAATGGAACGGGTCGCGGA
>JBEDKU010000815.1:0-2535 GCA_041172045.1 Verrucomicrobiota bacterium
CTAACGGACTGTTGGACGTGAGCCGCACCAACTACGGCATGGTCAGTTCATCGACGTATGACCAGGCATCCACCGCCTGGCCCCAGACTGTCGATGGCGTCACCGGCGGCCCCGTCATCGGTGTCCCGGTCTCCCTCGACCCACGAATGACCGCATACAAAAAAGTCCTCTCCAAGGCCGGTGCCGTCCGCATGGAAATAAGCGCCCGCCCGCTGCGCGATGAAATCACCCAGCTCTGCGTGGACCGCACCGCCGCCATGCAGCGAGGCATCATTTCCGATCCTCTCGAACTTAACCTCTCCACCGGCACCGCCTTCGCCGACCTCCAGTCCACCGCCGCTCCGCTCGACACCGACCTCGACGGCATGCCCGACGGTTGGGAGGACGCTGTCGGCTACAACAAGGCCGTCGCCGACAACAACACCGTCCTCACCGTCCCACAAACCGCAGCCTCCTTCTTCCCCCCCGGCTCACCCGCCGGCTACACCCACCTTGAGGAATACCTCCACTTCAGAGCCGTGCCCCACGGCACCGTCGCGAAAAACACCGCCCTTTCGCCCACCTTCATCGACATCGATTTAAAGAAATTCACCTCCGGCTTCGCCGCCAGCCCGGTCTTCACCCTTTCCAACCTCACCGGCGGCACCGCCACCCAGAGCGGGCCCGGCAATTCCATCGTCCGCTTCACCCCTACCCTCGAAACCTCCGGCCGCGGCGGCTTCCACTTCACCGTCACCGATTCTGCCGGTTCCACCTGGACCCAGCAGTGCTGCCTGCTCGTCTCCACCCAACCGCTCGCCCGCCCCGTCACCTGGGTAGGCGACAGCGTCACCAACATTTGGGACGCCGCCACCGCCAACTTTGCCACCCTCCTCGGACCCACCGCGTTTGCCAACGGTGATGCCGTCACCATCAACGACTCAGGCTCGAACAACCCCACACTCAAAATCGTCGTAGCCCTCGCCCTCGATTCCCTGACCGTCAACAACACGTCCAAGAACTTCACCCTCCAAGGCACCGGCTCCCTCGCCGCCACCGGACGTTTCATCAAATCCGGCACCGGCTCGCTCACCGTCTCGAACACCGGCCCCAACACGTTCACCGCCGCCACCCTTGAAGGTGGCTCCGTTTCCCTCACCTCCGCCAATTCCCTCGGCACCGGCCCCATCACCTTCACCGCCGGCACCCTCGGGTTCTCAGCCGATCAAGCCAACGCCCTGGTGATCGACGGTATCGTCGCCATCAATCCATCGGGCAGCCGCACCATGAATGGCGCGTGGTCCGGTTCCGGCACCATCAACCTCACCAACACCGGCTCCAACCTGCTCACCCTTGGCGGCAGCATGGCCAATTTCCGCGGCGATCTGTCACTCGGTGCCAGCACCGGCAGCGTCCGCCTTTACGGAAACACCGGCAGCTCCTCCACCGCCTTCGATCTCGGCTCCTCCACCGCCAGCCTATTCACCCGCAACGGCGGCTCGCCCTTCAACCTCGGCGCGCTAACAGGCGCTTCCGGCACCCTCCTCTCCGGAGCCAGCAGCACCACCACCGCCACCACCTATGTCGTCGGGGCGCTCGGCACCTCCACCACCTTCGCCGGCAGGATCACCAACGGCGGCCAAGGCCTCACCGCCGTCACCAAAACCGGCAGCGGAACCCTCACCCTCACCGGAAATAGCACCCACAGCGGAACCACCACCATCAACTCCGGCTCCCTCGCCCTGCTAGGAACTTTCGGCACCTCGCCCGTCAACGTCGCCGCGAATGCCACCCTCTCAGGTACCGGCACCCTGGGCGGTTCGCTCACCAACGTCGCCGGAGCCATCCTCTCCCCCGGCGCGGCCGATGGATCCGCAGCCGGCACGCTCACCGCCGCCTCGCTCGCCCTCACCTCACCCACGCTTCGTTTCGATCTCTCCAACAATCCCGCCGCAGGAAACGACCGCCTCCAAGCCACCGGAGCCGTTAGCCTCAACGGACCGCAGAATTTCATCTTCAACCTCACCGCCGGCACACTCGCCCCCGGCACCTACGACCTCATCACCACGCCTGGCACTCTCACCGCCACCGGAGTCACCCTGACCTCGAATCTCCCGACAGGTTCCCGCCAATCCCTCACGCTCGAACACAGCCCCACCGGCACCGCTCCCGGCTACGTCCGCGTCGTCGTCTCCGGCACCAATGCCGACCTCAGCTGGACTGGCACCAACGGCGGCCTCTGGGACCAGCAAACCACCACCGCCTGGTCCGGGGCCTCCCCCGCCACCTTTTTCAATTTCGACAACGTCTCGTTCACTGACACCGCCACTAACGGCAGCGTCACCATCATCCAGCCCGTCGCCCCACAGAGCCTCACCGTCACCAATACCGCCACCTGCCCCTACACCTTCACCGGCGCACCCGTCACCGGCTCCACTTCCCTGGTCAAATCCGGCACCGGCGCCCTCACGCTGAATCTCCCGCAATACACCCTGACCAATTCCACGCTCACCTCCGCCAGCCCCACGGTCACCGTCTCCAGCACCGGCAACCTCT
>JBEDKU010000816.1:0-3832 GCA_041172045.1 Verrucomicrobiota bacterium
GCCGCCCTCGCTGTAGTTCGGCGGGATGAACATCTCCGCGGAGAAGGCTTTGGCCGAGGCGGGCATGGCGTCGAAGGTCAGTGTAACCTTGTCGGAGGCGGTGGCGACGGTGATCTTGCCACCGCCCTCGTAGCTGAGCGTGGCGGAAGCGCCCTGCACGCGTTTTTCAATCGGTTCATGTTTTTTGCCATCGCCCAAATCGAGTGCCGGATAGGCCAGAGTGAATTTCCCCATGCTGCCACAGCCGATGGCGAGGCCGTCATTCGCCAGACTCAGGGCGAGGTGGTCGGTCGCCGCAGGCAGCGCTTTTTGCGCATGGGCGTGTGGTAAGTTGAGGCTGAGAATTCCAAGCGTGAGAAGCAGGCGGTGGTGGCGGAGTGTCATGTGGCGGTGGAGTGGAAGCAGGGAGGGGGTGAATTTCACGATGGTTTTTTTCAAGGGCCGGAGCGGCGGTTTCATTCCCTGCGAAGCGAAGCGTCGAGTCTGCTGCGATCCGATCACCCAAGACGGCGGCGGCGCAGTAGCGCCAGCAGGCCCAAGCCGCCGATCAAGGCTGCTTTGGGTTCCGGGACGGCCGTGATGGTTACGTAGCTCGCGCCAGACGTGGTGCCACCGTTGAGCCCGGCGGCGGTGTCGTTATAGTCAATCGACCAAATTCCCGAGGCGTCGGTGAACGTGTCTCCGTCATCAAGATTGACAGCGCTGGTGTCTTTGAAAATCCCGCTGAGCAAACCCGTGTAGGCGAACAACGTGAACTTGTTGCCCTCCGTATAGCTGCCAAGCTGCCATAAATCCAGCACCGCCCCGCTGGCGAGCGTGAGGTCGCCACTGACGATCCCGAGGTCGGCGCTACCGCCCCCCGGTGAGATCCCCCCGGTGAGTTCGTAGAAGTAGGTCGATCCCGTGCCAAGTGTGAGGGAGTCAAAGGTGGTGGTTCCCGGTGAGTTGCCGATTGCAAGCTGGGTGGAAACCGTGAGTGAGCCGATCACATCTCCCGAGCCGCTGAGATTGTTCACCGTGTAGGAACCTGCCTTGGCGGAGACGTCGAAGGTGCCGCCGGTGCCAAGGGAAATCCCGCTGGTGTTGCTGATGGAACCGGCCGCGCCGAGTGCCAAGGTACCGCCGTTGATGGTGGTGGCTCCGGTGTAGGTGTTGGTGCCATTCAGCGTGAGTGTGCCACTGCCAGTCTTCGTCAAACCGCCGTCCACGGTCGCGCCCAGGGCAGCTCTATGGAGGAGACCCTGCGCGATGCCGACATTGAACGTACTGGTGTTGATCTTAGCTCCACCGGCATCCACCGTCGCACTAACCGCCGTTGTGGCGGTGCCCAAGTAGTTTGCGTTCGCGGCAGACGCATTAAGGGTGCCCCCGTTGAAGTTGAACGTGCCCGTGCCCGCACCCTTGACCACGGTGGGAGTGGTCAAACTCGCCGTAGTTGCGGAGCCATTTCCCAGATTGTAGGTGCCGTTGGCGGCGGTTCCAAGGTTGCCCAAGGTCAGTGTGTTGCTGAGGATCACGCCCCCGGCGTTCTGGTTCACCGTCGCGGTCGTCGTGCCGCTGTAAGCGACATAAAGGTTGGGAGCCTGAATGGCGTTCGCATGGGTACTGTTGATATTGAGCGTTGCCGTGGAAGGCAGTAGCGCGGTGCCACCCGTGTTGTTGGCATCAGAAAGTCCAGCAGGGGTGCCTCCCACCGAAACGTTATTCGTCGTAGTATTAGCTGTTCCGCCAGCAAGGAACTGACCAGTAACGTTCAGGTTCACAACCGTTGTCTCGCCCGCACCTGGGCCCACGGTGATGTTGCCGGCATTCGTGTTAGCGGTGCCGATTCCCACATTAAAGACACCCGTGACGTTGGCCGTGATATTACGGAACCGAACACCAACCGTCGGGCCTCCACTGCCTGCACCATTATTATTGTTATTCGTAGAGAAGCCACCGGCATAGTTCAAGGTGCCGCCTGGACTGGCCGCCGTTGTCGAGATCGAGCCAAAGACCACGCCACTTGCGAAGCCGCCCCCGCCGTTGCCGGCCGTGTTGGTGAAAGTCCCCGTCGCACCTGATGCCACATCGATGCCAAAGCCTAATTGAGCTGAATTCGTGACTGCTCTGGATGTGGAAAAATTGCTGCCCGTGATCCGCAAGACGCCACCATTTACAAACTCACTGCCTCCCGCGAAAACGATGCCCGCCGTGCCACTTCCTAATTGATTGTTGTCACTGACCGACAAGATGCCCCCGCTCACCGTAGTGACGCCGGCGTAGGTGTTGGCGGCCGAAAGCGTCAGCGTTCCCAAACCGGTCTTGGTGAAGCTTCCCGCGCCCGTGTTTCCGATGGAGTTCGCGAACGTCACGTTATTACCATTGGTGTTGATTGCGCCTGATCCCGTCAGCGTCAGCGTGCGGGAGGAGATATCGGCCGTGTTGCTGGTGCCGTATTGCAGCGTGCCGCCGTTGAAGGTAATATCGCCCATGCCCAGCGTGTTGAGCGCGGCGAAGCTCAGCGTGCCCCCGTTGATAAACGTTCCGCCGCTGTAGGTGTTAGTCGTTGCGCTGAGAGTGAGCGTATTCCCCCCCTGCTTCAACAATCCAAACGCACCACCCGCAGTGTCAGTGATCGTGCTGCCATAGATGATGGATGCCGAACTTGTGTCGATGCCAAGTCTGGAGTTCGCACCGAAACTGACTGTCGATCGCACCGTGTCGAGATTCGCTGTGGTGAATAATCCGGCTGCGCTACCCGTATTGACGGTAAGCGTCGCTCCACCTGCTACAGAAACGCGGCCCGGAGTTGCAAATCCAGGGAGCGCGCCCGTAATTGTCGCCTGCAAGGTCCCGGCGGAGACCGTGGTCGTGCCCGTGTAGGTGCTGGTTCCGGCCACGATCATGGTGGCGCCGCCGGTCTTGGTGATGCCGAAATTGCCGCCGCCGTCTCCAATCGCCCCGATCAAGGTCAAATTGGCGGTCGTCGCATTGAACGTGACATCTCCGGCCAGAGTCGTCGTCCCGGCGAATCTCAGCAGGTAGGAATTGCCACCGGTCACGTTGAACTGCCCTGCGGCGAGGTTCAGATTCCCCATGTTGAAGGTGTTGCTGACATTGGAACCGTTGTTGTTGACATCGATGGTCACCCCAGAGCTTCCCGTCGTCACATTGTTTCCGACGGCGAAGGTCCGACTCCCCGTGGAACTGTTCGCCCGGAGTTGCAGGGTGCCTCCGTTCAGGATGATCGCTCCCGTGCCGAAGGCGGTGAGCACGTCCGTGTTCGCAGTATTCGTTCCCCTCAATATGCCAGTCGTCAATGTCGTGGTCCCGGCATAGGCGGTATTTGCGCCGGAAAGCGTCAGGGCTGAGGTCGCGCTGTTCTGGGTGATGCCGGTGACCGCGGAGCCCACGACGCCACTGATCGTGGTCGTGGCTCCGCCTGAACCCGAATTGGTAATGCTTCCCGCATGATTGATGCCCCCGGTCGAAAGGGTGAACGTCCCGGTGGTTCCAGCAGCGTTGTTTTGAATGATGAGATTGCCCGCGCCACTAACTGCTCCGCTGACGGTCATCGCAGTGGTGGCATTGTTGACCCAGCTCTGGCCGGCCTGCAATGCGATGGCGGAGCTGATCGTGACCGCACCACGAATGGTCGAGCCATAGGCAAATTGGGAGCCCGTCAGACCACCGCTATAAAGATTGATGGTGCCGCCGCTTAGGGTCTGCGCGCCCGAGCTTTGAAAGGTGATTTTGCTGGCCGACTGGGTGCCGGTGACGGTTGGGTTGAAGGCGATGGTGCCGCTGGTAGCGCTCGGCCCGGCAACGAAGAACAGATCGTCGCTAGAGC
>JBEDKU010000817.1:0-4220 GCA_041172045.1 Verrucomicrobiota bacterium
GACATGCTGCGGCAGCGGTGGAATCCGTTCCTACCGTGGGTGGAGAAGCGGGTGGGCGGGTTCTGCGGCTTGGGGGGAGACGCGGCGGACGGGCCGTGATTCGGTAAGCCGCGGTCCATCAAGTGATGGCGTGGGAGTGGGCTTCGACGAACCAGAGCCACTTGTCGATGCCGCGGGAGATCTCGGTGAAGAGGTCGGCGGTGTCGGCGTCGTCGAAGGCTTCCGCTTCCTCGATGGTGACGCGGGCTTCCTTGCCAAAGGCGGCGAGCGCGGCGGCCACGGCGCTGACGTGGGCCATGCCTTCCGAGAGGGTGAGCGGATATTCCTGAAGGCGCGATCGCTTGGCGGCGATGCGGATGGTGCCCTCGGCGATTCCCCCGAGCTGGACGATGCGCTCGGCGATCATGTCCACGTAGCCTTCAATGGCTTCGTGGATGTCGTCGAAGAGCTTGTGCAGGCCGATGAAGCTGGGGCCTTTGACATTCCAGTGGGCCTGCTTCATTTGCAGTTGCAGGTCCACGGCGGAGGCGAGGCGCAGGTTCATCAGCGCGTTGAGCTCGGTCCTTTGATCAAGCGGAATGTCGTTGTGGGTGGGATAGAGGACGGGGGTGTCCGTAAGCGTGTTTTTGTGCGTTTTCATCATTTTAGGGGTTATGATTCCGGACAACATCGGACGAAAACGGGGAAAATGCAAATGATCGCGGGAAGGCAAATGGTCATCCTGGGGAGGAGTCCCAGCAGTTTGCAAAAAGAGAACGCCGGAATGAATGCCGCGCGCCGTTGGCCCCACGATCGTCCGGACCGTCAGGCGGTCTTCTGAAGAGCACGCTCAAGCGCGAATCCCGGACCGCGAGGTGGCCGCATCAGCCGAAGGATGTCTCGGCAATTCCTTTTCCCAAAAGGGCCTAACGTGTCGCGAGCGGCTGGCCGACGGCGGCGTGGCGGGTGAGAAACTCGTCGGCCATGGCGCCGTAGGCTTGTGCACCGAGGCCGCTGCCGTCGTGCTCGAAGATGGTCTTCCCGTGGCTGGGCGCCTCGCCGATACGGATCGTCCGCGGGATCATGGTGTGATACATTTGATCCGGGAAAAACTTGGATACCTCCTCGACCACTTGGCGCGAGAGCAGGGTGCGGCCGTCATACATCGTCATGACGATGCCTTCGAGCATGATCCCCGGATTCGCATCAGAGCCGCGGATCTGGTCGATGACGTGCACGATCTTCGCCAGTCCTTCCAGCCCGAACCATTCGCACTGGAGCGGGATCAAAATTTCATCCGCAGCGGCGAGCGCGGAAGTCATCAGCACGCCGAGCGAGGGCGGGGTGTCAAGGATGCAGTATTCGAAGAGCTCGTTCGGCTTGAGCCCTTGGAGGAGGTTCCGCAGGCGGGTGAGGTGGTCGTCGCTGCGGGCGAGCTCGATCTCGACGCCGGCGAGGTCCATTTCCGAAGGCAGCAGCCAGAGGTTTTCCCGACCGGTGGGTAGGATCTGTTGGGCGACGGTGGTGTCGCCGAGCAGCACGGGATACATGCTGCAGCCGTCCGGCGGCTCGATGCCGAGTCCGCTGGTGCAGTTCGCCTGGGGGTCGAGATCGACCAGCAGGACCCGCTGGCCACGCAGCGCGAGGGCGGCGGATAGGTTGAGGGCGGTGGTGGTTTTACCCACGCCGCCTTTTTGGTTGGCGATGGCGACGACTTTCATGCGGTAGGGAAGGGAGCTAGGCGGGCAAACAGTCACGGGAGACCGCACCGCATGCAACCAAAACCGCAGGGCGGGCGGAAATCACCGGCGCCGGCGCAGGACGGCCAGGCTTCCGAGCCAGAAATTCAAGCTTCCACGTTCTTCGCCAGCATCGGCGGGATCAGATAGACGAGGGTCCCGCGCTGGGCCGGTGGATTGACCTGAAGACAGGCGAGGGCGCCTTTTTTCACCTCGATGCTGCCGCCGTTCGCGCCGAGGACCCACTGGATGAGTTCGGAGAAATCCGGTTCGTGGCCGACGATGGCGACGCTCTTGAAATCGTGGAAAGCGGCGAGCTCGCTCATGGCCGTCTGCGGGGTCATGCCGCAGGCGAGCCAGCCTTGGATGGTCGCGCCGGGGATGCCGGAGGTTTGGCAGAATTCCTCGGCGGTCTGGCGGGCGCGGACCAGCGGACTGGTGAGCACGATGTCGGGAAGCGCGCCGGCGGCCTTGAGCAGCTTGGCGGCGCGGCGCGCCTGTTTGCGGCCTTTTTCTACCAGGGCGCGCGAGAAATCGCCGTCGGCATGATGGTCTTCCGCTTTTCCGTGACGCAGGAGGATGAGGTTCATTTTCTAGTAAAGGCTGAGATGCTGAAAACTGAAATGCTGAAATCAGGGTCACATGGTCATGCCGCCGTCGACGGCGATGACTTGTCCGGTGATGTAGCGGGCGGCGGGGCTGGCGAGGAAGGTGACGACTTCGGCGATGTCCTTGGTTTCTCCAAATACGCCGAGTGGAATCTTGGCGATCACCGCGTCCTTGACGGCTTGCGGAAGCTCGTCGGTCATGTCGGTGGTGATGAATCCGGGGGCGACGGCGTTGCAGGTGACGCTGCGGCCGGCGAGCTCGCGGGCGACGGCCTTGGTGAAGCCGATGAGCCCGGCCTTGCTGGCGGAGTAGTTGGTCTGACCGGCGTTGCCGATGAGGCCGATGACGGAGGCGATGTTGATGATGCGCGGGTCCTCGGCTTTCATCAGCACGCGCATGAAGGCTTTGACGGTGTTGAAAGCGCCCTTGAGGTTGGTGTCGAGCACGGTGTCCCAGTCCTCTTCCTTCATCCGCATCAGCAGGCCGTCGCGGGTGACGCCGGCGTTGTTGACAAGGATGTTCACGCTGCCGAGGTCCTCGCCGATTTTTTTCGCAAGCTCCTGCACGGCGGCATGGTCGGCGACGTCCACGGCGTAGGCGGTGGCGGAGCCGGGGTAGGCGGCGTTGATCTCATCGGCGGCTTTTCCGCAGCTCGACGCGCTCCGGCTGACGACCGCCACCTTCGCACCCTCCGCGGCGAGGGCGCGGGCGATTTCCTGACCGATTCCACGGCCACCTCCGGTGACAACGGCGACTTTATTGGCAAAGCGTGACATGCCGGAAAAGTGGCGACCGGATGGGCCGGGTGTCAACCCGCGGATTTGATGATCCGGGATGAGCGTCCAGCGCCGGGCTCCGCCCATGGCAATCCCTCCGCGCCGTCACCCCAGCTCTTCCTTCTCTCCGGCCAGCAACTGCAGCAGCGAGCGGTTGTCGTATTCCGTCAGTTCGATCCAGCCCGTCTTCAGCGCCACCATCCCGATCGCGATCCCACCGGCCAGGCCGCCGAGGTGTGCCCAATAGGCGATGCCTCCTCCGCCCATGAACGCGCCCCACAGGTCGAAGACGAACCAAAATAAAATCAACACCCACGCCCGCACCTCCGTCGTCCCGCCCGTCAGCACCACCCACCACAGCACCGACACCCGGTTGAGCGGATACATCACCAGCACCAGCCCCACGATCCCGTTGATCGCCCCGCTCGCGCCGATCGCCAACGAGCCGTCCGCCAGCAGATGCACCGCCGCCGCCAGCAGCGTGCAGGCGAGGAACAGGATCAGGTAGATGAAATTATTCGTATTCGTGCACACCGCGTTGCCGAAGACCCATAGGAAAATCATGTTGCCGATCAAGTGCAGCAGACCGCCGTGTAACAGCACATGCCCCACCAATCCCGGAAGCCGCCACCCGTCCAGCACCAGCGCGTCGAGCACCTCCTCCGGCATGCCGCCGAACATCGCTACTAACGACACCAGCGCGCAAGCCCCCACAATCAGCCAGTTCGCCCAAGGCCGCACCTGCTGGAGCGTTTCGATTTCGTAGGGGATGAGGAGCATGTGGGAATTTTGGGGGCAGCGGGAGAGGGTTGGGAAGGGAAATTGCAACGCTTGAAAATACTCGTTCCCGCGAGGCGGAACTCCATGCGAGCGCCGGTTCCGGTATTGGACAGATCTCCATCAGGTGTGTTCATCTAGCTGGATAGTGATGGGAAAAAACATGCCGTGCATGTTCCCGTAGTACCTGCGGGTTCCACAACCACCCGGTCAGGTGGCCCAAGTGTCCGGTCGACTCCCGCAATGTCACGGTCGATCCCCGCAATGGCCCGGTCGACACCCGCAACTGTCCGGTCGACACCCGCAACTGTCCGGTCGACACCCGCAACTGTCCGGTCGA
>JBEDKU010000818.1:0-4133 GCA_041172045.1 Verrucomicrobiota bacterium
TGGTTGAACTGCGCGATCTGCTTGCGGAGGTTTTCCTTTTCGAGTTCGAGCAGGGCTTCCGGGTTGCGTTTTTCGAGACCTGAAACGAAGAGTCCGAGGAACCCACGGAAAATATTGGATAGGCGGCGGAACATGGCGTGTTTTTCGGTTTGGTGTTGGCTGGTGGAGAGAAATTCAGGAGGTCACTGCGGCACGGCGGTGCGCGATGGCAGCGAGGAACCCGACAACAACGGCGGCGCGGGCTCGTCGTCGTAAATCTGCGAGAAGGACGCCTGGGAGAAAATCTTTTCGGACGACTGCAACGATTCGGAAATGCTGTCGATCTGCACGCTCAGGCCGGCGGAGTCGCCCATGGTCATGCCGACTTCGCAAAGATGGGTGATTTGCTGCTCGGTTTTGTCGATTTCCGCCGAGACAAGTTCGAGGCCTTCGGAAGCTTTGTGATGATTGTCGATGCGCTCCTGGATCGTCACGATCCGTTCGCGAATGGAGGTGACCAGGCGGCTTTCCGGCAGCTTGGCCGCCGCGTCGCGGGCTTGGGCGGTCGCGAGTTGCTCGTTGGCGGATTTGAGTTCGGCCTCGATTTGTCCGAGGTGGGTGGCGGCGAGGAACCGCTCCAGTCCGGACCGCTGGTGCAGCAGTTTTAAAAACAACCAGAGCATCCGGTCGAGCGACTCGCCGCGGAAATCACCGACGCCGGCGGCATCCTCCTTGGTGCCCATGCTGCGGCGCAGATCGAGCAGTTCAGAGCAGCGCTGACGGAGGGTGGTGAAGCGTTCGGCATCGGCCGGATTGAGAAAGGCCATCAACTGCCGGAAGCGCAGGTTGGGGTCGGTCGGGAGTGGCGGCGGCAGCGCTTTCTGGCCCTTGAGCACCTTTTGGAACCGTGGATTCAGCCCGAGAAAACCGAGGTAGCCGATTTCCGCCGCGGCGAGAAAGGGCAGGAACAGCAGCGGTGCACCGCTCAACACGGCGGCGGTGACGCCCGCGCCCAGTCCGAGCAAATGCCAGTGCCACGTGAACGAGCGCTTGAGAGCGCCCGCCAGTCCGTCGGCTGATTCCGGTGCTTTGTTCACGTAGTGATCTTATGTTTGGCGTCCTCCATTTTGTCGAGCAGCGACCGCACGTGGCGGACGGAGTCGAGGAATACCGGGTCCATCTGCATTTCCCGTGCCGGACGATCGGGCGGCGCCACCGCGAACTGGTGGGCGATGGTGCCGGGGGAAGGAGAAAAGATAAACACGCGGTCGCCGAGATAGACCGCCTCCGGGATGTCGTGGGTGATGAAAAACACCGTCGCCTCCAGCTCGCGCCACAGCGAAACGAGCAAATCCTGCATGCGCTGCCGCGTCGTCGGATCGAGCGCGCCGAAGGGTTCGTCCATCAGAATGATGCGCGGATGCATGATCAACGTGCGGGCGATCGCGACGCGCTGGTTCATCCCGCCGCTGAGTTGATGCGGGTATTTTCCGGCGTCCTTTTTCGGGTCGAGTCCGACTTTCCCGATCCACTCGCGGGCGCGTTCATAGCGCTCCTTGTCCGGCACCTGCTGGCATTCGAGACCGAAAGCGACGTTGTCGAGCACCGTGCGATGGGGAAAATTCGCGTAATCCTGGAATACAAATCCCCGGTCGGGTCCGGGCGCGGTGACCGGTTCGCCATGGACCAGCACCGAGCCGGAAGTCGCCGGAAACTGCGGTGCGAGGCCGGCGATGAGCCGCAGCATGGTGCTTTTTCCACAGCCGCTGGGGCCGAGCACGCCGATGAATTCACCGATTTTCGGAATGTCCTCCACGGAGAAGGTGACATCGGTGATCGCCGTGAACTCGCGGCTCGTCCCCACGTCGAAGGTCTTGGTCACGTTTTTGAAATCAACCACGAAAGGAGCGCCCGTGGATGGCGGCGGCGCGTCCTTCAGTTCGCAGGACTGCTCGGAAGCTGCTAGTTCAATTTTCGCCATGTTTGATGTGAGGGAAGAGCTGGCGTTGCAGCAGCATGATCGCGCGGTCGATGCCCCAGGCCAGCAGGGTGATGATGAACAGGCAGAGATAAATGTGCTCCTGGAATCCGCGGCGCTGGCTGTTGATGATGAGCGCGCCGATGCCGGTCTTCGCGTTGATGACCTCGGCTAACATGATATAACCGAACGCCAGTCCGAAGATCAGGCGCAGGCTGTTGACGATGTCCGGCAGGGCCAGCGGCAGGATGACCTTCCGCATCACCTGGTGGGTGGTGATCGGAAACCAGAGGATGAAGCCGATCACGAAACCGCCCGCGAAGCGATACCACGCGTGGGGCGACACCAACTCGGCGGCAAAGGTTCCCGTGTTTTCCTCACGCAGCAGATACCAGCCGAGCATGACGAACAGCCCGTAAGCCGCGCCAGCGATGGCGGCGATGCGCGCACCCTTCTTCCGCGAGCTGTGGGCACCGAGCGTGTAGGCGGTGTCGATGAAGCGGTCGGGCACGGCGTTGACCGTGTTCACCGTGTCGAAAATCACGAAGGCGATGGTTGCTAGAAAAATGAACATCACCTTGTTGAAATCGTAGAGGCCGAACCACAACATCGTCAGCGGGATGAGCGCGGCGATCGGGATGCTGCGGCCGAAAATGACCAGCGGCTTGATGAACGCGTTCACCCGCGGATAGCCGCCGCAGACGACGCCGAGCGGCACGCCGATCGCGGCGGCCAGCAGGAAACCACCTAACACGCGGGCCAGAGAAATCACGATGCTGCGGGACAACTCACGCTGCCAAAGCTCGGGGAACGACTCGAAAGTCTCCCGCGGACTGGGCAGCGTGTAGGCGTCGATGATCCGCGAGTCCCCTTCCCCGCTACTGAGAAACCACCAGATGAACAGCACCAAGCCGATGCAGGCCGCTCCGAAGAGCAGGCCTTCGAGATAACTTGGGCTGTCACGAATGGTCCGCACCCGCTTCCACCAGATTTGGAACGCGGTGGATTGGGCGGATGGGTCGGGTTTTTGCGATTCGCTCATTTCAATGGGTTGCGATCCGCGAGCTTACTCGGGATTCTCAAGCGCGATCACCTTGATCTCCACGCGGCGGTTGAGCGCGTGGTTGTTCGGATCGTTTTCGTCAAACGGACGCGCCCAGCCGGCACCTTCCGTGGAGAACTGGTTGGCGTTGAAATTCGGGAATTTCTTGAGGATTTCCGTCTTCACGGCGGCGGCGCGGTTGCCCGAAAGTTCCTTGACCATCTGCGTGCTGACCTGGCCCTTCATCGAGCCGTCGGTGTGGCCCTCCACTACGATGTTGGCGGCACCGTATTGGGCGGCGAGCTTGCCGACTTCCTCCAGCACGGCGTCCACGCCGGGTTCGTAGGGCTTCTCGATGTCCTTGCCGTTCTCACGGACGGTGATGGTCTTGCGCAGGTCCCAGGAGTTCGGATAGAAATGCAGCGTCACCACCTTGGTCAGGATTTCAGACCCCTCGGCCTTGATCGACTGCACGGTCTTGGGCGCGAAGTTGATCTGATATTCGTTGCGGCTCGATTTGTAAGGCTCTTCCTTCTCCAGCTTCTGGAGGATCGAGAAATCCATCACCTTGTCGAAGGGCACCGCCTGGCTGATGCGGTTCATTTTCCGATAGAGAAGGTAGGCGGTGTTCCAGGTGCGCTCGAAGTTGGCGGGGTTGTTCTGGTTCATGAAGAACTCGCGGTTCTCGGCGTAGTTGGTCGAGTGCGCGTCGCCGAGCATGCCGAGCGTGTCGGCCTCGGGGATGCTGTAGAGTTTCGACATTTCGGCGGCGGCGCTCTTCTTGCCGGCGTCGGTTTTCATCTTCTCCATGCCTTCGAAGATGCCGCGGACGAGGCCTTCGCAGATGTCCGGATGGTCGCGGGCGAAGTCGCCGCGGGCGAACCAGACGTCGGCGATGAGCTTGTTCGCAGTGGCGGTGCTCACGAGCATGTGGTTGCCCTTGATTTCGCTGAGGCTGTAAATGTCGGGTGCCCAGGAGACGCAAGCCGCGATGGACTTGTCGCTATTGAAAGCGGCGGCGGCTTGGAACGCGTCCTCGGTATAGATGAAATCCACTTCGGCGGGTTGCACACCACCGTTGACGAGGGCGTTGAGCAGGAAATATTCAGACGGCGAGTTTTGCGCGAGCACGAC
>JBEDKU010000819.1:0-5910 GCA_041172045.1 Verrucomicrobiota bacterium
GGTGGTATCAGGGATAGCCGGACCCGGCGTCCCTTCTTCCCATAGCTATTCCGTCACCCTGATCGATCCCAACCGCCTGACTGCGGACCTGACGTTGTTCGGCCCCTCGACAATGGCGGCAAGTCAACCCGCCACATTCACCTTCACGCCGCCCACCGGCAGCGAGTCCTTGCAAGTGCGGACATCCCTGAAAACCACCGCCACATTGAAAGAGAACGCGGAGGTGCCGGCGCGGGCGCAGGTGATCGACGGCACCGGTTCCAACTATCCGCTAATGGTCAAGCCCTCTTCATTCCGTGGCTTCGGACCCGTCTCGGGCAGAACCTCGTTCCACCTTACCTTCCCCACCTCGTATGACGCTTTCGTGCGGGGAGTTCCGGAGCAATCGTTCGAGCTCAATCGCGACATCATTGTGAATCCCAAGGCGTCCCTGACGTTCAAGTATCGCCGTGGCTACATGACCAAAGGAAGCAACCTGGTCATCGAAAGGTCCGCGGACGGCGGCTTGACTTGGAGCCCCCTTGGCAAGCGGATCCGCGGTGTTTCCAACACCAAATACGACCTGAATGTGAGCGCTGCCAAAGTGGCCCTTCCCAGGACCTCCACTCCGATCCGCCTCCGCTTCCGCTACTTCACGACCGGTGGCTCGATTTACACCCACGATGCGACACCGACGTCCCCAACCGGCATCTTCATCGATGACATCACGATCACGGGCTGCAGCTGGTTGGTGAAAAAAGCGGAAAATACGCTGTCCGCCAGCTCCACCCAGTTCGTTCTCGATTCCCAGACCGCTGGCGGACCACTGGCCAAAGGCACCGAATGGTATCTCACGCTACGCGCCCAGCTTGGTGGGAAATGGTTCCCCGACGGTCCGGCGGCACGGGTGACAATCACTCCTTGATCGCGGCTTTGGCGACAAGAGGTTCGATTTTACCATCCCATCTTCATATCTGGATATGAAGATTTGATGCTTGAAGCGGCATTTCCTGCGACTACGGTCCCGCCATGCCACAGGCCGATCCCACCGCAGAACTCCAAGCCGCCCTCGCCGAACGGATTTTCGTGCTCGACGGGGCGATGGGGACCACCATCCGCACCTACGGACTGGACGAGGCCGCCGCCCGTGGCGACCGGTTCGCGGACAACGAAAAGGATCTGCTCAACAATGGCGACATCCTCTCGATCACCCGTCCGGAAACCATCGGCGACATTCACAAACGTTTCTACGAGGCCGGCTCGGACATCTGCGAGACCAACACGTTTTCGGCCACGGGCATCGCGCAGAGCGAGTTTTTTGTTGAAGACCCGCGCGAAAAAGGCGGCCGGAAAGACCCGGAGTTTTTCCAGAAAATCCTCGAAAACCCGTTCCTCAACGACCTCGCGTGGGAGATGAACGTCGAGTCATCCCGGCTCTGCCGCAAGTGGGCGGACGACATCGGCACCGACACCGGCCGCAAGCGCTACGTCGCAGGGGCCATCGGACCATTGACCGTTTCGCTCACCAACTCACCCGACGCCAACGACTCGGGCTTCCGCGTGGTGACCTTCGACCAAGTGCTCGCCGCCTACAAACACCAGGTTCGCGGCCTCATCGCAGGCGGCTGCGACATTCTGATGATCGAAACGATTTTCGATTCCCTCAACGCCAAGGCCGCCGCCGTGGCGGTGCAGGAAGTCTATGATGAGGATCGCGTGCACCTTCCCGTGATCATCTCCGCCGCCGTCGGCCTGGGTGGAGAAACGATGATTTCCGCGCAAAAAGTCGAGGCCTTGTGGAATGCCTTCGCCCACACCAAACCGCTCGCCATCGGCCTGAACTGTTCGCTCGGACCGGACCTGATGCGCCCGCACCTCGAAGAACTCTCCGAGTGCGCGGCCACCTGCATTTCCTGTTATCCCAACGCCGGCCTACCCAACCCGCTCGCGCCGACCGGCTTCGACCTCGATCCGGAGCACATGCACGACTACATGGCCGAGTTCGCCAAAGCCGGATTGCTCAATCTGGCAGGTGGCTGCTGTGGAAATACGCCGGAGCATGTCGCTGCGATTGCAAGGGCCGTGGCGAAATACGCCCCGCGGGAAGTGCCGGTCGTTCGCTAATTCTTCATCCAAATGAAAACCATTCCCCACGCCCTCCGTCTCTCCGGCACCGAGGCCTACAACCACACCGCCGACAAGCGCTTCCTCATGATCGGCGAGCGCGCGAATGTCGCCGGCTCGCCGCAGTTCGCGAAGCTCGTTAGGGCCGGTGATCTCGAAGCCGCCGTCGAGGTGGCGCGCCAGCAAGTGGCTAACGGAGCGAACGTCATCGACATCTGCTTCGACGACGGCCTGATCGACGGCAAGGCGATGATGAGCCGTTTCCTGCAACTGCTCCAAGGCGAACCCGACGTCGCGAAGGTGCCGATCATGGTGGATTCCTCGAAGTGGGAGATCCTCGAGGAAGGCCTGAAATACCTGCAAGGGAAGGGGATCGTGAACTCGATCTCGCTCAAGGAGGGCGAGGAAAATTTCAAGAAACAGGCCTGCCACATCATGCGCTACGGCGCGGCGGTGGTCGTCATGGCCTTCGATGAAAACGGCCAGGCGGCTTCCTACGAGGAAAAGATCCGCATCTGCGAGCGCGCCTACCGGATTCTCGTCGATGACGTCGGTTTCAATCAGGACGACATCATTTTCGACCCGAACATCCTGACCGTCGCCACCGGCATCGAGGAGCATAACAACTACGCGCTCGACTTCATCAACGCGACGCGCTGGATCAAGGAGAACCTTCCCGGCGCGATGGTTTCCGGTGGCGTGTCGAACATTTCCTTCTCCTTCCGCGGCAACAACAAGGTCCGCGAGGCGATGCACTCCGCGTTCCTCTATCACGCCGGACTGGCGGGGATGGACATGGGCATCGTCAACGCCGGCATGCTCGAGGTTTACGACGAGATTCCGAAAGATCTGTTGGAATGCGTCGAGGACGTGCTGCTGAACCGTCGCCCGGACTCGACCGAGCGGTTGCTGGAACTTGCGGAGAGTTACAAAAACGTCGGCGGCAAGAAGATCGAGGAAGACCTGTCATGGCGCGAGGCGCCGGTGGAAAAGCGCCTTGAACACGCGTTGCTCCGCGGTATCGACAAATACATCGACGAAGACACCGAGGAAGCGCGTTTGAAATATGTGCGTCCGCTCAAGGTCATCGAAGGCCCGCTGATGGACGGCATGGGCGTGGTCGGCGACCTGTTCGGCGCCGGGAAAATGTTCCTGCCGCAAGTGGTGAAATCCGCGCGGGTGATGAAGAAGGCGGTCGCCTGGCTGTTCCCGTTCATGGAAGCGGACAAAGCGGAATACCTCGCGGGCGACATCGCCGCGGTCAAGTTGGAGAACCCCGCGCTCACCGACGAAGAGGCGCTCAAGCTCGCCGAACGCGGCCGCTCGGCCGGGCGTTTCCTGATCGCCACGGTCAAGGGCGACGTCCACGACATCGGCAAAAACATCGTTGGCGTGGTGCTGTCCTGCAACGGCTTCGAGGTCACCGACATGGGCGTGATGGTTTCATGTGACAAGATTCTCGCAAAAGCCAAGGAGCTCGAAGCCGATGTCATCGGTCTATCCGGTCTGATCACGCCGTCGCTTGATGAAATGGTCCACGTCGCCAAGGAAATGGAACGACTCGGTTTCAAGGTGCCGTTGCTCATCGGCGGTGCGACGACTTCCGCCGCGCACACGGCGATCAAGATCGCGCAGCATTATTCCGGCCCGGTGGTTCACGTGCTCGACGCCTCGCGCTCCGTGCCAGTCACCACGTCATTGCTTTCGAAAGACCAGCGCGACGCCTTCGCGCTGGAAAACCGCGAGAAGCAGCAGAAGCTCCGTGACAACTTCCTCGGCGGACCGAAGAAGGAAACCCTCACTCTCGCCGAAGCGCGTGACGCAGGACCGAAGTTCGATTGGTCTAACTACACGCCGCCGGCGCCTGCCTTCACCGGCACGCGGGCGATCAAGAGCCCGTCGCTGCGCGAGCTCGTGAAGTTCATCGACTGGACGCCGTTCTTCCATGCGTGGGAACTCCGCGGCGTGTGGGACCGGGAAAACAAAATTCTCAAGACCAAAAACGCCGAGGGCGCGGTGGAAGCCGGCAAACTCTATCAGGATGCGATGGGCTGGGTGGACCGCATCATCGCGGAAGACCGTTTCCGGGCGGAAGGCATCTATGGGTTTTTCCCCGCGAATGCGGAGGGCGATGACATCATCGTCTGGAGCGACGAAACGCGGACGACCGAGCGGATGCGTTTCCACAGCCTCCGTCAGCAACTCAAGAAAGACTCCGGAAAGCCGAATGTCGCGCTGGCCGACTGGGTGTCGCCAACTTCCAAAGACTATGTCGGCGGCTTCGTGGTCGGCATCCACGGCGCGCATGAATATGCCGACGAGCTGGACAAGGAAATCGATCCTTACGGCGCGATCATGGTCAAGGCGATTGCCGACCGCTTCGCCGAGGCATTCGCGGAATTTCTCCATCACCAGGCGCGCGTCGAGTGGGGATATGAAACCGAGGACGAGCTCACTCACGACCAGCTGATTCATGAGAACTATCAGGGAATCCGTCCTGCCCCGGGTTACCCCGCGCAGCCGGACCACACCGAGAAGCCGCTGTTGTTCGATCTGTTGGGAGCACCCGGGGCGACCGGCGTGACGCTGACGGAAAGCTGTGCGATGCACCCCGGAGCCGCGGTTTGCGGGTTGTATTTTTCGCATCCAGAAAGCCATTATTTCGCCATTTCGGAACTCCAGAAGGATCAGATCGAGGACTACGCCCGCCGCAAGGGCATGACCTTGCAGGAAGCGGAGAAGTGGCTGGGTCCTTGGCTGGGCTATGCCTGATCATCATGCGGCTCGCGCTTTGGTTTCTGGGATTGGCGGCATTGGTTCTCGGCACCTGGCTGTTCTGGGGCGGCGGGTGGAACGAGCGGTTCACTTTGGCGGGCAGCGTGAAATGGCTCGAAAGCGCAGGACCGTGGGCGTGGGCGGCGGGAATCGGCTTGTTGGCCGGCGATCTGTTTCTGCCGGTGCCGAGCACCGTTGTGATCTCCGCTCTCGGTTTGATCTACGGAGTGCTGCTAGGCGGCATGGTCGCCGCCGCGGGCCTGATGACCGCCGGATTGTTCGGCTACGGAGTTGGCCGGTTATTTGGTGAGAGTTTCGCACGTCGATGGTTGGGTGGCCGGGATTATGAAAAAGGAAAGCTGCTTTTCGCCGCAGGTGGAGGCTGGGTGGTGGCCATGTCGAGGGCGTTGCCAATCCTGCCTGAGGTCGTTTCATGCACGGCGGGACTGGTGCGGATGCCGTTCCGGCGGTTTGTGCTGTCGTTGGCGTGCGGCAGCTTGCCGATGGGATTTCTCTTCGCGGCGATCGGCCAGACCGGCCGCGAAGCGCCTGCTTTGGCCTTCGGTCTGAGCCTGGCGGTGCCCGCGGTGCTCTGGCTGGCGGCCAGCCGGATCCTGCGGTGAATATCAGCCCTTGAGTCTGGGCCGGGATGTCGCAAAATCCCGCCGTGAGAATTGAAATCATCAACACCGGGACCGAGCTCCTGCTAGGTAACACCCTCAACACGCACGGGGCCTGGTTCGGCCGGGAATTGTTTAAGTTAGGCCTGCGGATCTCCCGTCAGACGACGGTCCCCGACGGCGATGCGATCCGCGACGCGCTGGAAGAGGCGATCGGCCGCGCCGACGCCGTGATCGTGACCGGCGGCCTCGGGCCGACCAGCGACGACCTGACCCGCGAGATCACGGCTCAGGTTCTGGGACTCGAGCTGATCACGGACGAGGCGGCGCTGCGCTCGCTTGAAGGATTTTTCGCGCTGCGGGGGAGGACGATGGTGGAGGCGAATCTCAAACAGGCGTTGTGTCCGGTCGG
>JBEDKU010000820.1:0-3069 GCA_041172045.1 Verrucomicrobiota bacterium
AAGTCAAACGCATCCGCAGCCTCTTCAGAGTCGCTTGTCGTTCCGAAGTTATCGAGCCGCCATTGCTCGATGACGGAGAGGGTTGGCGCGCGCAGCGTTCTCACTGTCAAGATTTTGGAAAGTTTCGACTGGTTGCCCACCGCGTCGAGGGCCGAGACCCGATAGTTATAATAGGTCCTTGGTTTCAATCCGCGATCCGTGAACCCGGGCATACCGGAGACTCCGACTTTTTGCCCGTCCCGATAGATCCAATATTCCGTGACGCCCACATTATCCGTCGCTGCTTTCCAGGTGATGGAAACCTCTGATGCGGTCTTATTCGCCACGCTCAATTTCTGCGGGGGCGATGGTGGCATCGATTCCGGAAGTGGGCCTGTAAGGATGGCGATCACGTCGCTCATTGGCGATTTCAAGCCGGCATCGTCGATCGCAATGACCCCATATTGATAGGTGGTTAGCGCGGCCAATCCGGTATCAAAAAATTCCTTGCCAGTGGTTTCCGCGCAGAGAACCTCATCGCGATAGACTTGATAGCGCGCCACGCCGACATTGTCGCTCGCAGGGCTCCAACTCACGCGAACGCTGTTCCAAGTGATGAGAACGGCGGCCATGTTCAGCGGGGCGGTTGGATGCTCGGTGTCCTGCCAGTAAGTTTCAAACGCCCCCATGTCGGAAGCCGCCCCCTGCGGTCGGGGCTGTCCCCGGATGTCGGTTGTCACCTCGGGCAGATCCATGCCCGCATCGACCACCGGACTCATGGTGGAGGTGGAGTAGTCGTCCGCGGTCGTCAGGTTGAATCGCGGGTCCGCGTTGATACTTTGGAGATCGAATCCGGTGGTAGCGCGCCAGGTATCGAGGCTGGAATAGGTCTGCCTGCCGTTACTCAGCTTGAGAACCCCATCAGTGCGGAAAAAGCAATTGTAATCACTGGTGTTGCCTTGGGTGTCGCCGCCGTTGTCTTGTGGGATGATCAGATCGTATGCGGCGGTGCTGCCGAACACGATGTTGTTAAAAATCTGATTGTTTTTCAGTGTAAATCCCGTGCGCGGAACACCGTCTAGGGAAATCGCCGCGTGACCGCCCGTGCCACCGATGGTGTTGTGATAGCAGTGGGTGTTATCCGAGCCGTTAATGCAAATACCCGCGTAAGGATTGATCAAAAGCAGGTTACTATAAACGAGAGCATTGCGGCTGATTTCTACAAAAATAGCTACCTTGGCGTTTTCGCGAAGAATATTGTTCCGGATGACAATCGGATTTTCCGAGTTGCAACCGTCGAACCAGATCCCGCATGCGTTATTGCGGGAGATCTCGTTTTCTTCGACCGTTCCGTAGGCTTTTGCGACAATCTTTAAGCCGCCGGCGTGCCACCATGGATTGAAATTTCGATAGTTGTTGTCATTGATGGTGCATCCGCGGATCACAAAACTTTCAGAACCGCCGGCTCCGACACCGACATCACCGTTATTGCTGATGATGCAACGTAGCGCTTGCGAACTGTTGGATAATTCAAGTCCTTCAAAATCGCACCACTGAATGTCACATTCCTCAATGATGGAATCCGGGCCGATAAGCACCCCTTGCCCGCCGGGATTGCCCCCGGACGAGTTACAGTGGCGGAAGGTCAAGCCCTTGCTGTGGATAAAGGGAATACCGAGTCCCATGACCCACTTTTTTGTGCTGGCTTCCATCATCATCACGTTCGGATCGCTACTTTCATGAAGCCAAACATATAACGTTGCGGTGGTGGCGTCATAGTAGAACGAACCCGCAACCATGTCGGCAAGTCCAGTCCCGACGGGGGTGTAATGCATCGGGGTATAAGAAACGTGGGGCAGACCGATCTGCTGTAGATAGCGCTCGTTGCAGAACACCTGCTGGCTGTTGATGGTCCATCCGGTTTTTTTCCAGATGGCACCCTCGTGGTGTTCCCAACCGGTCACCTGATCGGAGCCCTTGAACACGGGTTTTTCGTCCCCGTAGGCTTGGATCGTCAGATAGGCGTCAGCCGTCCCTCCTCCGGTGGTGGCTGTGACCTGCTGGCGGTAGGTTCCGCCGCGGACATGGATGGTGTCTCCAGCAGCGGCTTTTCCGATCGCTGTCTGAAGGGTGGCGAGTGGTGTCGCGAGAGTGGTTCCGTCATGGGTGTCGTCTCCATCAGTCGCCACATAATAATCAGCACCCGATGCGTTGAGTGCTGAAGCGAGGACCATCGCGAACGGGAACCGCCAGAATCTCCGGCAGGCATTACGGAAAGCTCCGGTCCACGCGCTAACAAGGTTGGAAGCATTCATCGGTTTGTTCTCCTTTCACGGGAAAACTCGTCGATGGGGGTGGCTTACTCTACCCGCCGTTTGTTCCAAGGATGTTCGTGTTTTGTCGGCCGGGAGCGCGGACATGCTGTCCGCAGGGTCAACGGGGGAGAAAGATTGGGGGCAAGGGGGGACGAAGCGGCCTTGCCTGGGCGGTGCTTTCGCGGCTCATTGGCGTTCGCTCTCGGCGAGAGCGCACCACCTTAGGAGCGCGCCACCCTGGGAGCGCGCTTCCAAATTTCAGCGTTTCAGCTTTTCAGTATTTCAGCCTTTACTCCTCAGACGATCATGCCGGCGGCGACGGTTTCGTTGGTGCCGGGATCGATGAGGATGAAGGAGCCGGTGCTGCGGTTGCGGCGGTAGGAGTCGTGGATGAGCGGGACGGCGGTGCGCAGGGAGATGCGGCCGATGTCATTCATCTGGAAGCTGTCCACTCCCTCGATTTTATGAAGGGTGTTGATATCCACGTGGTATTTCACGTCCTGGATGATGGCCTTGGTTTCCTGGGTGGTGTGGCGGATGATCAGCTTGGCTTTGGGCGGCATCGGCTTGTTGGAGAACCAGCAGATCATCGCTTCGATGTCCTGCGAGACTTCCGGCGGGTTGTTGGTCTTGACCAGGGTATCGCCGCGGGAAATGTCGATCTCCTCGGTAAGGGTGATGCAGACGGACTGCGGGGCGAACGCTTCCTCCTGCTCGCCGTCCGGGCTGTGGATGGCTTTGACGCGGGTTTTGAAGCCGGAGGGCAGCACGGTGA
>JBEDKU010000821.1:0-5342 GCA_041172045.1 Verrucomicrobiota bacterium
GCCGTTGTTCGCGCAGTTGCTCGCGCTCCTCCCACAGCCGGGCGTATTCGCCGCCATCGTGGCGCAAAAGGATTTCCCGCAACCGTTCCGGGCGGTTGTTCGCACCCTCCATACGCAGGAAAACGTCATCTACCCAAGTCCTGATGGCCGCCGGTTTGACATCCAGCGGATAGAGCCGGAGTCCAGCGAGTTCGCCGCGGAAACGCCGTGGCTCCGGTGCGGCTTCCTCGCCGATCAACAGCTTGCCGTTCCCGGCGCTAAAGCCCTTCGCCGCCGTCATCATGCCATCGTGGCGCACCTCTCGCGCGCATTCGATACCGTCGATGAAGACGCGCAAGCCCGCCGCGTTGCCGCTGCCATCGCTGCTCACGGCGATGTGCTGCCAGGTCCCGGCAGCCACTTTTTCACGCGTGAAAACTTGCGCCGCATACGCCGGCCAGCGAAATGAAAACCGCACTTCCACGCGGCCATCGTCGGTCAACCGCACCGCCATTCCCTTGCCAAAGTCGGTCGCCGTCGGTGAAATCCGCATTCTCATCGTCGAGCACAACGCCGCTTCCCCGCCTTTCCAATTCACCCAAGTGGCGAAGGTCCACGGCTTGTCGAAATTCACGATCTTGCCGTCCAACTCCACAGCCGCCGTGCTGTCAATGCCCAGCACCGGCCCCAGCCCGACGTCCGCCGGCGCGCTCACCGCCACCGTGCCGAACGGCTTGGCCTCGGGATCGGCCAGATTCACGATTTCAGTTTTCCCGTCGGCCGGCCGGACTCCTAACACCAGCTTCGCCTCCCCGGGCGCCGCTGCGGCAGGGGTTGCCAGATAGTCCTTGAGCCGGTCGACAAGCTGCGTAGCGTCCCGCCGTGCGGCGTCGCCCTGCAACAAGGCTCCAAGCGCCGTGGTTTTGGCGGAGATCCCGCTGTCCAGCACCGCCGATTTTTCCAACTGCTCCCGCGTCGGCGCGTCGATGAACGGCGAGGCGTTCGCCACCCGCCCGTCCTCGCCGTGTTCCGGCACTTGGTTGAAAAACGCGAAGAACTCGTAATAATTTTTCTGCGTGAACGGGTCGAACTTGTGGTCGTGGCAGCGGCAGCATTCCAGCGTCATCGCCAGGGTGCTCATGCCGAGCGTGCGGACGCGGTCCACCACGTATTCCGTGCGGTATTCCTCGTCGATGATACCGCCCTCGGAGTTGATCACGTGGTTTCGACCGTAGCCGGTGGCGATGCGCTGCTCGAGCGTCGGCTGCGGAAGCAGGTCACCGGCGAGTTGTTCCGTGAGAAATTCGTCGTAAGGCTTGTTCGAATTGAAGGCGTCGATCACCCAGTCCCGCCAGCGCCACATGCTGCGGCCGGTGTCGTTGTTGAAGCCCTGGGTGTCGGCGTAGCGCGCCGCATCCAGCCAATCCTGCGCCAGCCGCTCGCCGTAACGAGGCAAGGCTAACAAACGGTCCGCCGCCGCCGCGTAGGCGGATTCCCCCTTGCCCGCCACTTCGGCGGCGAAGGTGTCGAGCTCCACCGGCGACGGCGCGAGGCCGGTCAGGTCGAAACTCGCGCGGCGCAGCCAGGCCGAGGGACTTGCTTCCGCCGCCGGAGCCAAACTCTCCCGTTCGAGTCGCCCGAGCACAAAACGGTCCAGCTCCGTCCGCACCCAGCCTGCGGTCTTGACCTCTGGCAGCGCCGCCCGCACCGGCGGAATGAACGACCAATGTTTTTCAAATTTCGCCCCCTCCGCGATCCAGCGTTTGAGCAGCGCGACTTGCTCCGGCTTGACGTGTTTGTTCGCCTTGGGCGGCGGCATCATCTCGTCTTTTTCCTTCGAAAGCAGCCGCAGGATCATCTCGCTCGCCTCGGGTTTGCCCGGCACCACCGCCACCACGCCGTCGTTCGCGCGGGTCGCCTCCTCGGGCAGGTCGAGGCGCAAATCGGCCTCGCGGTGTTTCGAGTCCTGGCCGTGACAGTAAAAGCAGTTTTCCGAAAGGATCGGCCGGATGTCGCGGTTGAATTGCACCGCCCCGGGTGCCGCAGCGGATACGACGGCGCAAGTCGCTCGCAACAGGACGGTATAAACCACAAGCACACGAACGGCTGACATTGCGAGATACTCGCACGTAGCGCGGAAAAACGCTTTCACAAGCACGGCGGATTTTTGTATTCAAGCCGCATGCCGCCATCGCTTGACAACGCCGGACTCACCCGCGATTTCTTCCGGCGGCTCCCCGATGGAGGCGCGCTCGCCCCGCTCTTCGACCACCTGTCGCAGGTTCACCTGTTCGTGAAGAATACCGACCACCATTTCGTGAAGGTCAATCGCGCCTGGCTCGACACCCATGGCTGTTTTGATGAGTCCGAGGCCCTCGGCAAAACCGACTTCGACTTCCACCCTCCTGCGCTTGCCACCCAATATGTCGAGGAGGACAAACGCGTCATGGATTCCCGTAAGGTGCTCGCCGACCAAGCGTGGCTGGTGCTCAGTTCGGACGGCATGCCGCACTGGTATCGGTGCACCAAGCTCCCGCTTTTCGACAAGCAAGATCAGGTCGTCGGGCTCGCCGGCATCATGCTGCCCTACAACCACGCGGGCGACGCCCCCGGCGAATACCACCGGCTCACCGCCGCCTGCGATTACGTGCTCACCCACTACTCCGAACCCGTCACCGTCGCCGACCTCGCGAAACGGGCGCATCTATCCGTCAGCCACCTCCAGCGTGAGTTTCAGCGGCTCTTCGGCATGAGCCCCACCGACTATCTGCTACGGGTCCGCCTGCTGATGGCCCGCCGCCAGCTCGAAACCACCACCGCACTCGTCGGCGGCATCGCACTCGACTGCGGTTTCTACGATCAAAGCCACTTCACACGCGCCTTCCGCACCGTCACCGGCCTGACGCCGCTGGAATACCGGCGAAGGTTTGCCTCACAAGTGAAATGATGGAGCCGCCTTGTAGCGGCGCTCTGTGAGCGTCGATGCCAATGGAAGGTGACTGAGCGCTGCTTCATCCGCACGTCGATCGCAGACCGCCGCTACAAGGCGTTTCATTCGCGACGATCCATCTACTAGACGTGCCATTCCTCGCATACTCTGCCACCTCCCGCGCGACTTGGGATTTGCCCAGTGACCACATACGGGAAATGAATCTACGCGCCGCCCATGAGCGCCGGAAACTCCGGGACGTGGCCACCGAGATTTTCCGCCGCCTGTCGTAGCCCGGTCCGCAAGCGGCATCTGCCCGGCATCGGGTAAAGCTGCCGTTGACCGACTACGGGATTCCGATGGCTCCCGCTGCGGAATTGAGCGCGGACCAAGTCGAGGAAGAGCTGCTAACACAAGAAGTGGAATGGAGCCATACAACTTCCGGACGTTAATGTCTGGCTGGCACAGGCGCGTTCAGGGCATTCGCATCATCAGGCGGCGCGGGCCTGGCTGGACGGGCAGGAGACCCTTGCCAGCATCTTCTTCTGCCGAACGACCCAGCAAGGATTGGTAAGACTCCTGACCATCGCCGAGGTGCTGGCCTACTACAACATCCCCCCGCTCACCAACCGCGAGGCATGGGCGGTGGTGGAAAGTTTCATGGCGGATGAGCGGATCACTTTCGCCAGCGTACCCGCTGGCGTGGAAGATGCCTGGAAAACCATGGCCATCCGCGACACGAATTCGCCGAAGCTCTGGATGAACGCCTGGCTGGCCGCGTTTGCCCTGCGGGCCGGATTGCAAATGATCACCACTGACAAGGAGTTTTCCCAGTTCAAACATCTGGAACTGCTGATGGTGAAAGCTCGATAATCCCGACCGCCCATCACGAAACCATTCACGCGCCGGAGTTCGGCACCGCCTTCATATTCGGACGGTGACCTTTATTTCACCCCCAGTCGCTCGACCACCCACGCGTTGATCCGCTCGTTCTGGGCGGGGACGGTGCTGTGGCCTTGTTGGAGCGCGACGAGCAGTTCCTTGGGCGCGGTGATCGTATTGTAGGCGGCGAAGGTGGAGGTCGGTGGGCAAGTCTCGTCGTTATAGCCCCACGAGTAGAACCCCGGGATTTTCAAACGCCGCGCGAAATTGAGGGCGTCGTAGTAGCGGATCGTGACGAGCCGCATATCGCTCTCGGGAATGGTTTGCACCCCGTCCTTGTTCGGCTTGAAAAATCCGGGCCAGCCACCGGCGCGGCCATGCAAGTAGCCGGTGACATCGCAATACGCCGGGTAGTTCGCCGCCAGCGCGGTCACGCGCGAATCGAGCGCGGCGGTGACGATGGAAAGCTGGCCGCCCTGGCTGCCGCCCATCACGAGCAGGTTCTTTTTATCCCACTTCGGATGCGCGGCCAGGTAGTCATTAGATCGTAGGCAGCCGAGGTAAACGCGGTGATAGTAATAGCGGGTGCGGTCGTCGAGATTGTAGCCGTTATACTCGGCGAGCGCACCACGGGCGAGCTGTTGATAGACATCCGGATCGAGATTGACGGGGATGCCGTGGATGCCGATTTCCAAGGTGATGACGCCCTTTTCCGCCAGACCGATCTGACCGCCGTAGGGCCGGACTCCGGCACCGGGGACCGCCAGCACGGCGGGAAACGGCCCGTCCCCGCGCGGCACGGCGAGAATTCCGAACATGCGGCTCGGCCCTTTCCAACCTCCCACATTCTGGAGGCTCCAGTGGAACACCTCCACCTTCGGCGTGGAACGCTCGGGCAATGGGGTGAGAACCGGTTCCGCCGGGACTTTCGCCAACTCGGCTTTCTGCGCGTCCCAGTAGGCGTCGAAATCGGCCGGCTCGGTTTGAGTGGGCTTGATGGCATTGGGAGCGAACCCAGCGGTCGCCAGGCCTTTGACCGCCTTGCCATTCACATCCGCCATAACCGAGCAGCGGAGAAATCCCGGCTCCTTGAGCGTGCCGCCATCGACCGTCAAGCCGTCCGCCGGGACAACCGCCGCTTTCAACTCCGCGTCCAACATTTCCAGGCCGGTCCGGTATTTCACGGAAATGCCCTCCGCCGGATAGGGATCGGCCGCGACCTTGATCATGAATTTGACCGGCTCACCGAGCTGATAGGTCCAGTCCGCGTGATCGGCGGTGACGGTCACCACCTCGCTCGGCGGATAGATTGCAGCGAGGATCGTACGGTTGCCGGGGCCGGTGGAGGCGATGGCAGGCGGCGTGGCAACATCCTTCGCGAAGGCGGTCGCAAGCAAGGGAAACAGAACGAGCAGGTTTTTTCGGATCATGGTTGAGGTCAGGGTAAGGGTTCGCGGAAGGATTTGTCACCAAGCTTCGACCACTCATGGCTTGGCGAGGCGGGCGAGCGCCTGGTCGAGCAGGGTGAAGCTGGCGTCGCGGTCGATGGTGG
>JBEDKU010000822.1:0-2535 GCA_041172045.1 Verrucomicrobiota bacterium
GTATGCGGCCCCCATTTTCGGGCTGGTTCCGGCGGCGAAACGGTTCCGGGACTTCCGGGAAATGCTGTCACAAATGGGCGACCAGTTCGACGCCGTGACCATCGCCACCCCGGACCACACCCATTTCCCGATCGCGATGATGGCGCTGAAGCACGGCAAACACGTTTTCCTTGAGAAGCCCCTGGCGCATCGCATCGAGGAAATCCGGCTGCTCCAGCAGGCCGCGCGCAAGGCGGGAGTGATCACGCAAATGGGCAACCAGGGCCACGCCAAGGAAGGCATCCGCCTCATCAAGGAATGGACGGACGCCGGTATTCTGGGCGATGTCCGGGAAGTGCATGCATGGACCGACACGCCCGTGAAGGGATTCTTCGAGCCGCAAAGCCAGCTCCCGCCGGCGGTCCATGACGTTCCCGAGACGCTGGACTGGGATCTCTGGTTGGGACCGGCCAAGCAAAGGCCGTTCAGCCGGAGCTATCTGCCGAAGCTGTGGCGCGGGTGGTGGGATTTCGGGTCGGGAATGATCGGCGACAACATGCCCCACACGCTTGACGCACCGTTCTGGGCGCTCGAACTGGGAAGCCCGCACAAGGTCGATGTGGAGTTGGCGCACGAGCTGAATCCTTACTACGACACCTTCGACGCCAAGGTCATCTTCCACTTCGCCGCCCGCGGCCAGCGCCCGCCAGTCAAACTTTTCTGGTATCAAGGATCCGACAAGCCGCCGCAGATCGCGGGGATTTCCGAGAAAACCAAACTCGACCGCCGCGGCATGCTGATGGTCGGCGACAAAAACACCCTCTACGCCCCCGGGCTTTTCGCAGACAGCCCCCGCCTGCTCGACGACGCCCGCTGGACGGAACTCCGCGCCAAACCGATCGAAAAAACCATCCCGCGGGTCAAGGGTTCCCACTATCAGGAATGGATCGACGGGATCCGGGCGAAAACTCGGTGCAGTTCGAATTTCGACTACGGCGGCGGCCTTTCCGAGCTCGCCGTGCTCGGCGCCCTCGCCATGCGTAGCGGCAAGAGCTTCGAATGGGACTCCGCGAAACTCGACATCACCAGCCACCCGGAACTCAATCCCCTGCTCCGGCACCTTCCCCGCGAGGGCTGGGATTTCAGATAGGTCGCGAGCGCCCCAGGCCTGGGACGCGGGCGATGGATTCCAGCACGATCCACAAGGACAGCTTGGACGCGCCTTGCCGGCGCTCATGGAAAATGATGGGGATTTCCCGCAGCTCGGCCCCGGCCCGCCAGGCGGCGTGGGCGACTTCGATCTGGAAGCCGTAGCCGTCGCAGCGGGTGGGATTCGATAGAATTTCCCGCAGGACCTCCGCCCGGAACGCGCGGAAGCCGGCGGTGGGATCGGCCAGCGGTAGGCCGGTCCAGAATCTTACATAAGTCCCGGCGAAGCGGCTCAGCCGCTCCCTCCACCACGACCATTCGCGGACGCCGCCGCCGTCGCAGTAGCGCGAGCCGATCACGAGATCCGCCGTGTCGAGCGCTGTGAAAAGCCGCGGCAGGTCGGCGGGGTCGTGGGAAAAATCGGCATCCATCTGCGCGACCCGTTCGGCATCGTGATCGAGCGCCCACGCGTAGCCGTCGCGCAGCGCAGACGCGAGACCCGCCTTGGCCGGGCGCGCGAGTAGGAACAGCCGGGTGCCGAAGTCCGGATGCGCCCGCGCCCACTCGGGCGTGCCGTCGCCCGAGGCGTCGTCCACGATCAGGATGGAGGTCTCCGGCACGGCGGCGGCCACTTGTTTCACCAGTTCCGGCAGATTCGCCCGCTCATGATAGACGGGCATCACGACGACGGTCCGCATCCGCTTCAGGGACTCGGGGGACTGGTGGTTTCCACCCGCAGCCTGGCGAAGCGGCGGCCGCCTGCGGAGGAATGGTCGGTGACCACGCGGTATTCCCACACGTCGTCCCACGCATCCACCGCCGGCGGGTTGGTGGCGGGCTCCCAGGCGGTGCCGACCAGATCGCCGCCGAACTGGACTTGATAGACGAGGTCGTCGCCGTAGCCGGTGCGGCGGCACCAGAAGCCGATTTGCAGGCGGCCGAGCGCGTCGGTGGTCATCGCGGGCCTGCCGAAACTCACGGGGTTGCGCGATGCGATTTCCCCGCCGTGGGTCGTCGGCGGGTTCACGCCGAGGGCGTAGGACAGCAGGTTCTTCCAACCGTTGCCGCGCGGGTCGGACTCGGGCGCGGAGGAGAGTCCGCCCCAGGCGATGGTGCTTTCCCAACTGGCGAAGGTGGCGGGATCATAGCTGAAGAGCAGCGTATTCGACGACTGCCCGGCGGTGGTCATGGCGAGCGGCAGGCTGCTGCCGGTGCCGACAGGAGTCGTGACCAACACTTCGCCATCGCTGCCCGCCGCGATGGCGGCGGATTTCCCGCCGATGGTCACGACCTTGCTGATGCCGAAATTCGAGCCGCGGACGGTGATGACCGTCCCGCCGGAGGTCGGGCCGTTGGCGGGAGAGATGCTGGTGATCTGCGGCGGGAAATAGCTGAACAGAAGCGGGC
>JBEDKU010000823.1:0-7321 GCA_041172045.1 Verrucomicrobiota bacterium
CCCTCCGCCCATCTGGCGATCGCCTCCAGCTCCGCGTTCTCCGTGCTGGTGAACAGGTCGCCCGCCTGCTCGAAAGCGCGCCGCAGCCGCAGCGGGCAGAGGTAATTCTGCCGCCCTTTCAAAAGCACCGCCGGCAGCTCCTCGCCGAGCACTTTCCTCACGATCGGGATATCCTTCCGCACCAGCTGCTCCTGCAAGTTGATGGTGTGGGTGGAAATGACGCCTTTGCGCCCGGTTTCCAGGGCAAACCGTGCGGCCGGCAGCAGATACGCCAGCGATTTCCCGACGCCGGTCCCCGCCTCGGCGACCAGCGGATTCGCGCCGACGAGCGCCTCCGCCACCGCCACCGCGAGCTCCTGCTGCTGCGGGCGATATTCGAAATCGCGGGATTTCGCCAGCAGGCCCTTCCGTGAGAAAGCCTCCCGCACCGCATCGCTGAATCCGGGGATCGGCTGGCCTTCCGCTATTGAAATCATCTCTCGGCCATCGCATCCGGCATTGGGGCGTCTGGCAATCCGCAAGTTCTCACGCCGTCACATCGCACTCGACACCCGCGCCCCGCCGCCGCCACTGTCTGCGCCACGCGGCCCGGTCCATGAATTTTTTCCGCACCCATCTCTTGCGATTTCTCCTCCCCCTGGTGCTTGCCGCTTTGGGCGCCGGACTGTGCGCGGTGCTGATTCCGGGAGAGAGGGAGGCGGTGACCCAGCAGCTCATCGGGTTCCCGGACTCGGATGTGCAGGCGCATCTGGCGCGGCCGCTGATCCTGACGGCGCTGTGTTTCCTGCCCGCGCTCGCCGCGCTTTTCTATGCCTGCAGCGGGACTCTGGACCGCTATATCGTGCGCCAGTTCATCGGGATTTTCTTCATCTGTCTCACGGCGCTGCTGATGCTGTGGCTGCTCGTGGATCTGGGCGACAAGCTGCCGGATTTCCGCGGGGTGGACAACATTTTCAAGACGGTGGCGGCGTTCTACGCGATGCGCTCGCCGGCGGTTCTGGCGGTGATGATCCCCTACGGCCTGCTGCTCGCGCTGCTGTATTCGCTGGGAAAACTTTCGGGCAGCCGGGAAATCATCGCGATGATCCAGGCCGGCCGCAGTCTGGTGAGGATCTCGCTGCCGTTGATGGTGGCGGGGGTGTTTTTCAGCCTGCTGTGCATGGGCCTGAACTACCACTGGGGACCGGTGGCGGAGGGGAACGTGGACCTCATCCTGGATGAAGCGGGCGGAAAAACCCCGACCGTGGCGAAAAACGTGCTTTACCGCGATCCCGGCAGCCGGCGGCTGTGGTTGATCGGCTCGTTCCCGAAGGATTACCAAAAGGGCAAGCCGTTGCTGAACGTGGAAATCACCACCACCCGCCCGGACCGGACCTTGGAAAGCCGGCTGCGGGCGGCAAGCGCCACGTGGGACCGCAACTCGCGGAAATGGACGTTCGTGGAGCCGGTGGTGGGCAATTTCCTGCCAAACCAGCCGGCGATTTTTGAAACGCACGCCGAGCCGCTGACGATCGCCGGATGGCCGGAAACGCCCTGGCAGTTGATCAAGCCGGGTCTCGACGCCCAGTATTTGGGGATTCCTGACCTGAACAGTTGGCTGCTGGCGAACAAACGGATCGGCGAATTCGCGGACCCCGCGCCGTATCGGACGCAGTGGCATTACCGCTGGGCGCTGCCGCTCGGCTGTTTGGTCACCGTGCTGCTGGCCACGCCGCTGGGCATCCACTTTTCCCGGCGCGGCGCGGGCGGCGGGATGTTCCTCGCAGTCATTCTATCCGGGCTGATGCTGCTGCTCACCAGCATTTCGGTGGCGCTCGGCGAGTCGGGCACGTTTGTTCCGGCGCACGCCGCGTGGCTACCGGATTTGATTTTCGCGCTGCTCGGGTTTTATCTTTTCCATCGACGGATCTCCGGTCAACCGATCTACCTTGCCCTCCGCCGCCTGCTTCCCGGCGGCGGCGACTAAATCATTCTTATCCCATGGCTATTGCTGAACCCTGGCATGTCCGCTCCCGCGGGCGCGAGTGCGCCGCCACCCAACGCGGTTTCGTCGATGGCGAAATCATCGTGACCGCGCTGTTCCCCGATCCGGAGTCGAGCGGCTACCTGCGCCGCGACTATTGCGTGGATGGCTGGAAATCGTATCTGGAATCCAGCGACGCGCCGTTTTCCTTCTGGCGCACGACCTACACCGCCGTCCAGAACAACGACGCCGCCATCGCCGCGGAAAAACTCAGCGCGGAGGAAATTCTCCAGCGCTTGGTGGAGGAGGACGAGGAGCACACGGAAAACGCCCGCTTCATCCTGGCGGTGATGCTGGAACGCCAGAAGCTGCTGCGGGAGACCGACAGCCAGCGCACGCCGAGCGGGATCCTGCGGGTCTACGAGCACCGGAAGACCGGCGAGGTGTTCATCGTGAAGGATCCCGACATCCCGCTCAGCCAGGTGGAGGCGGTGCAGAACGAGGTTTTCATCCTGTTGGAAAACAACGGGCGGACGCCGTCGCCGGTGGAGGAAGTGGAACCCGCTGCAGAGCCTGTCCCGGAAACGGAACCTGAAATCCCCGCTGAAACGGTGGAGGAGGAAAAACCGGACGAGCCGATTTAACGCATGCTGGCGGCGATGGTGTCCGACAAGCGCCCGATCAGGCGCGACTGGGCGGCGACGCTGGCGTTGTAGCCGTCGGACTCCAGCGGCTCGCGGTCGGTGAAGGTTTTGGAGGCTTTCAAGGTCCGCTCGGGCAATTGATAGACACGCCAGCCGGCCTCGATGACCGCGTAGCCGTCCGACTCGCTGTGGAGCTGGCGGACGTCGAGAGTCACTTGATAGCGGACTTCATCATCCCGCTGCCACGGATAGGTGCGGACGTTGCCGGTTTTCAAGTCGCGCCCGAGATTCGCGGCGACAACGCGGGCGATGGAGGCGGAGAGATCACCGGCCCAGCGATGGTCTTCAGCGACGGCAAGCTGGTTGGGAGCTTCCTGGGTGACGAGGTTCGGGCGGTCGATGTATTCAGCCAGCGAAACCGGTCCGACGCCGATGCCGATGCCGCCACCGGACGGCACGGGACCGCTGGCGGTGAGCACATAGAAGGATTTATTCGGTTGGCCGCAGCCGGCAAGCACTGCAGCGACCACGAGAAGGAGGAATCGATTCATAAGAAAATGAGCTCAGCGAGTGGCTTTGGGGGCTCTGGGAATGGAATTTCCCGAGGAATCCCGGCCGAAAATGAGCGAGTTGGGCTTTTCATCGATGGAAGTGGCCATCGAGTTCATGGACCTCAGGGCGGAGCGGAGTTCGTCGAGGGTGCGCAACAAATCGCCCTGGATCGCGCCTTCCGGGCCCACGCTGGCGACGGATTTTTCGAGCGTGGCGAGGGTGTTTCGCACGTCCTTGGGTAGGCGTTCAAAGTCGGAGGACTCCATCATCTTGCGCGCGGCGGCGGTGGCGTCCTGGATTTCCTTCAACGCCTTGCGACTCTCGGCCACGGTGACCGCCGCTTCATCCGCAGCGGTGCCGATTTTTTTCATGGTGCCGTCGATGTCCAGGGCTTGGATCTTGTCGAGAATGGCGGACAGCTTGGTTTCCAATTGCGCAAAGCCGGATGAGATCGTCGGAATCGACGGATAATCGCCCACCTTGGTGAACTCCGCGTGGACCGGGTCTTTGTAATAGTCGAAATCCACGAACAACGCGCCGGTCAGAATGCTGCCGATTTTCAGCGAAGCACGCAGACCCCGCCGGACCTCCTCGCTGAAAAATTCAGTGTCTCCCTTGGTGATTCCGTCCGCGGTCTCCCGCCGCAGCAGGGCCGGATCGATTTCCACCAGGACCGGAATGCTCAAGTCATTCACCACCTTCATATAGTCGAAGGAAATATCCGCGACCCGGCCGATCGGGATTCCCCGGAATTCGACCGGAGCCGACTTGACGAGTCCGCGCACGGATTGGTCGAAGAGCAGGACAAATTTCATCGTTGGGTTGAAGGTGGAACCGTTGGCCACATCCTCGTTGGCAAACAGGGTGAAAGTCGCCCCGTCCACCGCGTCTTTTCCCGGCTGGATCCCTTCCTGCACGCCGAAGGTGGCACCTCCGGACAGCATCGCCTGGAACGAGGGCGTCCGCAGCTTGAAGCCATCCGCGCCGGCGGTGATGTCGATGCCGCTGGTGTTCCAAAAACGGGTGTTTTCCTTCACCAGCGAGCTGTATTTCTCCTGGATGAAGGCGTCGTAAGTGACGCGTTGGCCCACCAGGTCCAGCTTGCGGTTTTCGATGCGCCCGACTTCGAAGCCGCGGTAGAAAATCGATGAGCCGGCGTTTAACGAACCGGCCTCCTCGGCGACCAGCGTCAGCCGCCGTCCCGGAATGTTGCGGTTGGTGGCGGGCGGCGTTTCAAGGCCGTTGAAATGATTGACTTCGGCACCGTCCGTCGGCCCGGGGTCGAGCTCGACGTAAGCCCCGGTAATCAGGGTGCCAAGACCGGAAACGTCGGTGGTCGATACCCGCGGCCGGACGACCCAGAAATTCGTCCCCTCTCGCAACAGGCCGACGGAATCCGGGTTGAGTTCGAGCATAATGACCACCGAGTCCAGGTCATCCGCCAGCTTCACATCCTTGACCACCCCCACCCGCACCGAGCGGCAGCGGACCTCCGTTTTGCCAGCCACCATTCCATCGGCCGTCTCGAAACGGACCTTTGCGACCGGCCCCTGCGAGGTGACGCTGCGATAGATCATCCAGCCGCCGATCAACAGCGCCAGGATGGGGACCACCCAGACGATGTTCCAGCGTTGCGCCTGCCGGTATTCCGGGGTCACGGCATCGGGTTCGGTAGTTTCCGTATCGCTCAAAGATTTGATTTTTTAAAGGGTGAGGAATCGATTCCCAGCTTTTCAAAGCGATCCCATAGCAGGCGGGGATCGAAGCTCATCGCTGCGAACATGGTAAGCACGACCACGCCCGCGAATGCAAGCGCACCCGGTCCCGGCGTGACCGTCATGTAATTTCCCAACTGCACGAGCGCCACTAAAATACCGACCACGAAAATATCAACCATCGACCACCGGCCCAGCAGCTCGGTGAGCCAGTAAATCCGCCCCAGAACCGCCGGCGACGGGTGGACTTTCCCGGAAGCCGCCAGGCACAGCCAACTGAGCGCGACGATTTTCAGCAGCGGAATGATGATCGACGCCGTCAGGATGACGAGTGCGATCGGATAGGCACCGCCTTTCCAGAAATAAATGATGCCGCCGATGATGGTGTTGTCCGTGGCATCACCCAGCTCGACCATCCTCATCATCGGCAGCATGTTGGCCGGAATGTAAAGCGCCGTGGCGGCAAGCATGAGCGCGACCGTGCGGTTGACGCTGTCGGGCTTGCGCAGGTGCAGTTGGGACCCACAGCGCGGGCAGGTTCCGAGGACGACCGGAGAAACTTTCCCACAAGTGTGGCATCCCGCCAGTCCTTGTGCCGTGGCTCGTGGCATGGGCGCGTTCATCGCTTCGCCACCTCCAACCGGTCCCACAACTCATCCCGATCGATTCCGGAAACCGCCGCCGCCATGCACAGCATCACCGCGCCAAACGCCCAGAACCCCATGCCGAAATGCACCTCCGCCAGCTTGTCCAGTTTCAACAGACTGACCAACACGCCCAGCAGGAAAACCTCGATCATGTTCCACGGCTCCGTCTTATTCAGCCACTTGGCCACATGCACCGCTCCCGGGGCGATCTTGCCGACCATCAGCGGAGCACAGACATAGATCAGCCCGCTTGCCAGCGACAGCGGGGTCACGATCGTGAAAAGCGCCAGCGCGATTCCCAACAGCGGGCTGCCCTGCGCGATCAACTCCCTGGCCGCGGAAAACAAATCCAAACTCGTCCGGATCCCCGCCGCATCCATCGTCAGGAACGGAAACCGGTTCACCACCACCATCATGATCAGCGCCGCGGTGGAAAATGCCGTCACCCGCGCGAGCGAGGCCGGACGGTTTTGATAGAGAACCGCGCCGCAGCACCGGCACCGCGCCGCCCGGCCTTCCGGCAGCGGCTCCGCCTCGTGCAGCGTATCGCAGAAATGGCACGCCGAGTAATGCGGCCCGCCCGGCGGTTTCGGCCACGGCAGCAATTCCCGCCTGAGTCTGAAAAGCGATTTGCTCATGTTATCGATGGGCGACCACCCGCTGCGCCAGCTCGCCCAAGCCATCTACACCACATTCCACAAAATCTCCAGCCTGCAAATACCGCGGCGGACTCATCCCCATCGCCACCCCGCCCGGAGTGCCCGTCGCAATCACATCCCCGGGCAACAAGGTCATGAAACGGCTCACATAGCTGACCAACTGCCTCACGGAAAACAACATGTCACCCGTCCAACCATTCTGCCGCAACTCGCCGTTCACCTTGCACCACAAGCGCAATTTCTGGGAATCACTGACTTCATCCGCCGTCGCCAGCCACGGCCCCATCGGCGCAAAGCTGTCCGCACTTTTTCCCTTGGTCCACTGGCCGCCCATTTCCTTTTGAAAGGCCCGCTCCGAAAAATCACAAAACGTCGAGTATCCCGCCACATGGTCCATCGCCTCCCTCTCGTCCACATCTGAAGCGGTGCGGCAGATCACCAACGCGAGCTCCACCTCGTAGTCCAACTTCGTCGATCCCCGTGGGACGATCACGTCGTCGTTGGGTCCGCTCCAAGCGCTGGTCGCCTTCATGAAAATCGCAGGTTCCGTGGGAATCCCCTCATCAAGTTCCTTGGCGTGGTCCAGATAATTTTTCCCGATGCAGACCAATTTCGAGGGCCGCTCCACCGGAGGTCCCAACCTCACCAAAGGATCCACCTCCACGCCACCCGGACATCCGTCCGCCACCCACTCGGCAAGAGACTCGATTCCTCCCGATGCGAAAAAACCTTCATCGTAATCATGGAACTCACCGCTCGCATCGATCCTCCGTCCATCTGGCAGCAGGATTCCCGGCTCCTCACTCCCCGCCCCGCCAAACCGTATCAATTTCATGAGCGCGATATACCAAACCAAGCCGGACTGAGGAAACCGAATCTTCAGGAAGTCCACCGACCCGAAAACCGCACAAAAAAGAAGCGGCCCGACTGATCATCACTCCTAGGAAAAACCCATTAACCCGGGAGGCATCTCAGTCGGACCGCCTTGTCTTGCGACGCGGAAGAATTACCATCCGACCTGGCCCACGGCAAGAACAATTTTAGGCAATTTCCAATTTTATTCGTCTTACGCCCATATCGGCCAAGCAACGGCATCGCGGGACAATTTTATCCATGCCACCATCCCTGGCTGAAAAAAAGC
>JBEDKU010000824.1:0-6720 GCA_041172045.1 Verrucomicrobiota bacterium
ACGGTAACCGCGGCCATAGTAGCCACCTCCACCGCGGTAGTAGCCGCCGCGATAATAGCCGCGGTTGTAATGGTGGTGGTCGTTGTTGTTGTTGGCGATGGCGTATCCGAGGATACCTGCCGCGGCGGCACCCGCGACCGCGGCGGCCGGGTCCACGGACTGCACCGGGCGCCCATAGGCGTCATAGGTGGTCATGCAACTCACGCTGGAGCCGGCAAAGGCCGCCAACGCGATTGCGCCAAGGAGGCGCGATATGAGAATTTTTGGTTTCATGGTTGATAACAAACGTCCGGTTCCGGTCACGAAGCAACCCGCATTTGATCTATTTGATGACGGTTCAATAACACGGGCGATACCCGCGGTAGTAGCCGCCACCGTAATAGTATCCGCCGCCGCCGTGGTAGTGGTTGGAATGGTTGTTCGCGACCGCGTATCCGAGCAGTCCGGCGGCGGCGACACCGGTCACGGCCAGGGCGGGATCCACGGATTGCACCGGGCGGCCGTAGGAGTCGTAGGTGGTCATGCAGCTCACGCTGGAGGCGATGCTGGCGACCACCAGTGCGAGAACCGGAAAGCGGAGGATGCAGGATTTACTTTTCACATGGAAAGTGACGCGTGAACGGCAGGGATATTCAACCGAATTTCCAGGAATTTCCCTGGCTTGGGGAGCCGGCTCAGGTCCGCCGGAGCTTGCCGTTTTCCGTGAGCGGGATTTCCGTTACGAATTTCACCCTGACAGGGATTTTGTAGGCGGAAAGGGATTCCCGGCACCACCGGATCAGCTCGCGCTGGGTCAGTGTTTCTCCCTGATGCAGAATGACTTCTGCGACCGGGATGGTGCCCAGGATCGCATGCGGAAGTCCGGAAACCCGGCAGCGGCGCACGGCGGGAAGGCGCTCGATCACGGTCTCCACCTCCTCTGGGAAGACTTTCATGCCGTTGATGTTCAGCACGCTTTTTTTACGCCCGCGCAGGTAAAACCTGCCGGCCGCGTCGGTCTCCGCGAGATCGCCGGTGGCGAACCAGCCGTCCACGCAGATTTCATCCACCGGCTGCCACGGGGATAGGTAGGCGTCGAACATGCCGGGCCCCTTGATCCACAACTCGCCCACCGCTCCGGCGGCCATCGGGCGCCCTTCTTCGTCGCGCAGTTCCACGTCGAACGCGGGCAGCGGCCGACCCACTGCGGTGGGGGTGTCACGCGCTCCGCCGGTGTTGAGCAAGGGCAGGCCGATTTCGATGATTCCGAGGCCCTGGACCAGGGGTTTTCCAAAGCGGGAGCGGAAATCCCGCGCGACCTCGGCGGGCAGGGGGGCCGCCGTGCTCACTGCCAGCCGCAATTCCGACCAGGTGAAATCACCGGGGTCCGCCGCCAGTTGCGCGAAGTGGAAGGGCGCGCCGTAAATCACCGTCGCCCGGGTCGCCTTGGCGCGCTGGAGGATGTTTTCCGCCAGATGAGAGGTCCCGATGACGGTGCACGCGCCTTGATAGAGATACAGCATGATGGAAACGGCGAAATGATGCGCCATCGGCAACATCCATAAAACCCGGTCGCCGGGGCCGATTTCCAGCGCCGCATTCGCCGCCACGATCCGCTCGCGGAGCTTCGTATGGCTCAGCACAACGCCCTTGCTCCTGCCGGTCGTGCCCGAGCTGAACCGGATGAACGCGGGATCCAGCGCGGAAAAATGAGCCTCGTTTTCAAGTTCTCGGGTTTCCAGCGCCACCCATGCGGCACCCGTGGATTTCTCGCCATTCGCCACTCCGGCCTGGCCGACGATCATTCCGCACAAGCCGGTCCTTGCGATGATTTCCTCGCGCTCCGGGTCGGTTAGTTCGTCGGCCAGTGGCACCAGGCACCCGCCGGCCTTGAGGATCGCCAGCGCCAGCACGATGTAGTCCACGCCGTTGCCGCAGGCGAGGCCCACGCGCGGCACGCCGCTTTGGCGGAATCCCGGGCACCGCTGCAGCCAGGCCGCCGCCGCCGCCACCCGCTCCAGCAATTCGCCGTAGCTGACGGTCGTTCCGTCCGCAACCAGTGCGGGACGCTCCGCGGATGCCCGCAGGGCGATCTGATCAACAATGTTCACCGCCCAAGGTGCTAGCGTTTCGAGTGCTCCGCGACAAGTGTTTCAAATTTCAACGGACCTGAATACCGCGAGATGCCGGTCCACGGATTTTCCCGGGGCCTCCGGCAGCGGGCGGGAGGCGGGATGACGCACGTCCCAGAGAATTTCCGCGCCGCGGGTTTTGAGGGCCGCTTTGAGTAGCTCGTGTTCGCGGTGGAAATAAGAAGTGCAGGCGAGCAGTCCACCGGGAGCGAGCGCGGCGAGGGCGTTGGCTAGCAGCCGGTCCCAAGTGGCGGGATCATCCCAGTAATTCTGATGGCGGATGAAAATGAAGTCGGACTTGGGGAGGAGTGTCATCCGGCCGATGGCGGATGCCTCGCCGCAGCGGAACTCGATTTGCCCGTTCGGCAGTAGCCACCGGCGGGCGGCTTCGGCGATGACGTCCCGGCGGAGGTCGATCCCCAGATAAAAGCCGATTTCAGCCGGACCAAGGGCGGCGGCGATGGCTCCCGTTTCATCGGCACGGCCGCAGGCAAGGTTGAGCACGGACAAGCGCCCGGCACGCCGGAATCCGGCGGCATCGAGTGCCTCGCGGAGTAAAATCTTCAAGCGCCCGACATCGGCGGCGGTCTGCGGGTGGTGAAACGTCAGGCGCTGGATCATGCTTCAGGATTTCTGTTTTTGCTGATTTTACCACAGGGAATGCGTTGCAGGATTCCGCCGGACTCACTAGTTTGGCGGCGTGAGTCAATCGGCGGCAAGGTTTCCCCGGCCGGCGGTTTTCGTCGCAACGGCTGGATCCTCATGACGGGGTGATGCGTGAATCGTGATGCTGAGTGAAGTGGAAATTTCGAATGAAGGTCCCGCGTCCGCCTGCCGGGTGGCGGATTTGCTCTTGGACATCGGGGCGGTCCTGCTCGTTTCGGGCGCCCACTGCGGCAGGGTCAACCGGAATGTCGAGCGGGTCGCGAAACAATGGGGCTACCATGTGGACCTGTTCATGTCGTTCACCGGCCTGAACGTGACGATCCGAAATCTCGAATACCCCGACCAGCGGATCGGGCGCTTCCGGCGTTGCGCGCTGCCCGGGGTTCACTTCGGCATCGTCACCGAGGTCAGCCTGCTGACCTGGCGGGTGCTGGAGGAAAATCTAACGATCGGCGAGGTCGAGAGGCAGGTGGCGGAGATCAAGGAGATGCCCCATCACCCGAGGTGGTCGATTCTTCTGGGAGCCGGTTCCGCGTGCGCTTGTCTTTGCTTGCTGGCTGGGGGCGACTGGGTGGACGGCGGCATCGCTTTCATCGCGGTGATCTGTGGATTGTTCGCCCGCCAGGAGGTGGTGAAACGGCGCTACAACCCGTTGATTTCATTCATCGTGGCCTCCATCATCACGACGCTGATCGCGGGTTGCGACGCGATCTATCAAATTGGTCAGTCGCCGGAGAAGGCCTTGGCGACCGCCGTGCTCTATCTGGTGCCCGGCGTGCCGTTGATCAACTGCGTCATCGATTTGATCGAGGGCTACATTCCCACCGCCATCGCCCGTGGCGTCTTCGGCGGGTTGATCCTGCTCTGCATCGCGGTGGGGATGTCGCTGGCGATCATGATCCTAGGTGTCCATCATTTCCACTCCTAATGAACTTCCTCCTTTTGATCATTCGGGACATGGCCTTCGCATTCGTCGTGGCCGCCGGTTTCGCGATTCTCTTCAACACGCCGCGGCGGGTGATCTACATGGCGGGCGTGTTGGGCGGGCTGGGGCACTGCATTCGCTTTGTGCTGCTGCAGAACGAGGTCGGGCTGGTGTTTGCCACGCTCGCCGGGGCGGTGTTCATCGGCCTAACCGGTATCGTCTGCGCCCACCGGGTGCATGTCCCGCCGGTGGTTTTCACGATGCCTGCCTGCATCACCATGATTCCAGGCCTCTACGCGTATCGGGCGATGCTGGGGTGCATCCGGATCACCGACCTGGACCGGGTGACCAAGGATCCGCTCCTGCTGCCGGAGACCGCGCATTACTTCGTGCTGACGGCCTCGTTGTTATTTACCTTGGGAATCGGGATCTGCAGCGGGACTTTGCTCTTCCGAAAGAAGAGCGTGAAGTCGCTTTTCAAAAGGACGTTCTGACGGCCTGGTCGCATGAGGGTGAATTGAATCGCAACCGCGCCCGTGGTGGTGCCCGGGCGTTTCATCCGATGCCATGCGGTAGCTCTTCGGTTTCAAACGCCCTTTCTTAAATCTCTGATCCCCCACAACACTCCGGCCGCCGCCGCGGCATTTCCCCGTAGTTTGCGGGCACCGTCCTTTCGCTTCGGGCCGAACCGCTGGCGGGCTCCGGCGAAGGCTTCGTTGACGAAACTCCTGCTGCCGATCACCGCTCCATCTGTGAAATACCGGATCCGACAGCGCAGCATTTTGCCCAGTGAAATTTCCCCTGCCCTCGTGTTTTCCCGCTCGGCCTCCGCGGCCTTCATCCCCTTGCGTGTTCGTTTCACCTCGGTGGAACCGTCTGCGGCGACTCGAGTTTCCAGTTTTTCGGGGGCTCCCGCCATCAGAATTCTGCGGTATTCCCGCGACACGTCGTTAGTCCAAAATGTCGCGTCCGCAGCCACGCCTTGGTGGGCTCGCAGCGCCCGCACGAGTCCGCCGCGGGCTTTTTTGCCGTTTCCCCTCGGCCCGCCACCAATCGCCTCACCGTAGCTGCTCCAGCGGTAGTCCGCCGGGTCCGTCACGATGCCAGCCCTAACCGGATTGAGGTCGATGTAGGCGGAAATGGTCCTGGCGGCCACGCCGTCCTCCACGATCAGGCTTTTGAACGCATCCTCCCAAAGATTTCCGGTGCGCTGATGGGTCCGGTTGAACCATTGGGTGAAACGTTGGATCAAGGTTTTCATGAATTCGCTCAGATCGTGCATCCGGTAGGTGAAGCGTTCGTGAATCCGCGCCACCGTCACCACAACAGCCTCCTCAGCCTCCTCAGCCAGCCGTTCCCCCACCTGCTGGCGTGCTTCGGCGAGCTCCTTTGCCACCTCCATTACGTATGCTTCCCCATAAATCGCTCGCAGCCGCTGCAGCAGATCGGTGTCGGAAAGTCCGCCCGCCGTCATGGGGGGCACCTCGATGAGGAGGTGGATGTGATTGCTCATCAGGCAGTAAGATGCCACCCGGCAGCCAGTGAAGTTTTCCTGCATGCGCATGAACGTGCGGAATTTCTCCTTCTCATCCGGCCCGAACACCAGCTTCCGGTCCACTACCCGCGAGATGCAGTGGTAAAATGCCGGTTTCACCGCTGAATCCTTCCATGGGGCAATCCATCGCGCGCGTGACATGTGACGGTAAATAGCCGGCCGCAAAACAATCACAAGGATTTTCTGATAAAATGAGTTTCAAATTATATTCCTGGCAGAGGCACCAAGCCGAGCCCGACCGCTGCGTCCCGTTCATTCCGGACGCCGTAAATGAAGGGCAGGAGTTCGCGGAATGGCCCATACGCGAAAAGGCGGACTCGCTGCTAGTCCATAAATTCCCCGTGGAAAGCTGGCTCGCCAAATCCGGCTTCCGCGTTCCCGAAGACTTCGGCCTCGCTTATCCCTATCGAACAAAGGGCAAGATGAAAACCTGGCCCGGCATCGACGGCAACCGGTCGGCCGCCGGTGTCGCCGCATTCGACCTCGTCGTGGAAGGCCACCAAGCCAACCGACTTGGTTCACCGATCGATCCCACAGAGGTCCTCATCAAGGGCAAACGGAGCCCCAAATCCTAACGGGGGACATCCTCCAGCAACGTCGAGACCGCCAGATCGGAGGGGGCGACGACCTTTTCATCCCGCGGAACCCGTTCCATCCCGCCGAACCGCTGATCGATGAGTTTCTTCACGCTGGGTTTATCCAGATCATAGTCCCGGAACTTCCGCGGCGCGCACAGCTCGACCCCAGCTCGTTGATAGATCTTCCAGACCAGTTCGGAGCAGTAGAGGTTTCCATCGTCCCACAGGAACCGTCCGTCGTAATTCTTGCCGATCTGCGCCTCGGCCCAAACGCGGGCGCTCCGATAGCCGGCGGGAGCGAGCGGAGATTTCAGCCGCCGGGCGAGAAAGGAACCCGGCTTGCTTCTCGACTTGAACTCCTCAAGCGACACCACGCCCACCGGTTGCACGGCCTCCAGCACCATCAGTTTGCCCTCGTGCTGGAAAACGATTCCGCAATGCGTGAATTTCGAGCCGGTGGCGGCGATGATCGCCTCCCCCTGGCCTCGTTCCGAACCGGAGAAGACGACGTCTCCTTCGCGGAGCACCGGATCTGCGAGAGCCACGGAACAAAGCGCAAGGAAAGCAACCAAGCAGAGTTTCATGGAAAGAACCTCCACCGGTGCTCGCCTGATTTCAAGCGGCGATCTTTCGGAACGCGAACCTCACCGACTCTATCGCCATACAGCTCTTTCGTAAGCTGATTTGGCGTTCGGGTGAGATCAGGCCACCAGCGCATTCAACCTGCGGCAGACTTCCTCCACATTCGCCCGCGAGTTGAAGGCGGAGATGCGGAAGTAACCCTCGCCCGCCGAGCCGAAGCCGGAGCCGGGGGTGATGACGACCTGGGCCTCGCCGAGCATTTTGTCGAACATATCCCACGAGCTGAGGCCGGCCGGGCAGCCT
>JBEDKU010000825.1:0-2686 GCA_041172045.1 Verrucomicrobiota bacterium
CCAGTGGGCCATGGACTTTTAGCTTCATCATATCGAGATGTTTGACGCCATAGTAGGCGGCATCGTCCGGATGCATGTGGACGTGCGGTTGGGCGCGGATGACGCCTTCATCCATCTGGAAATAACCATGCGGGCCCATCAGCATGCAGCCGGGAGTGCCCTTGATCGCACCGGACATCGCGACCGGAATGTCGAAGCCGAGCGATATCGCATCGGTGTAGGCGAGCTCGACTTGGTTCAAATCCCGACAAGGACCAAGGATACGAAGATTGGAAATGATCCGACTGCGTGGCCCGATCAGCGTGATGGACTCCTTCGCGGCGTATTGGCCGTTTTGGTAAAGCCCCTTCATCGGCGTGAGCTGATGGCCGGGTCCGAACAACGCTTCCACGGCAGCCTGCGTGAGGTGGCAATGGCGAGCTGAGATATTGACCAGCAACGCGTTGGGAGCTTTCGAGGCGGCGGGCAGAGACAAACCAAGGCTTGCGTAAACCTGCTCGCGAACGAGATGTTCAACGACTGCGCGGGGAGTGGATTGTGAGATCGGAGCTGCCATCTGTGAACGTCTTTTCGGCGGATTGGATTGACAAGTCAACCAAAAATCCAAAAATTCCCAACGAAACAAAGAAAAACACAGCTCATGCTCGCCATCGACCGCCAACGCCGAATTTTAGAGCTTCTCTATGAAGCCGGTTCCCTCCGCACCACGGAGACCGCCGTCGAACTCGGGGTCACTGACGAGACCATCCGCAAGGATTTCGAAATGCTCGAGAAACGCGGCGAACTGATCCGCACCCACGGCGGAGCCGGTCGCCCCGAGCGAATTCGCGAGGATCTCCCCTTCACCGAGCGCCAGGCGATCCGGCGCGAGGAAAAACAGGCCATCGCCCGCCTCGCCGCCAGCCGAATCCAACCGAACGAGACGATTTTCCTCGATGCGAGCTCCACCGTCCTGACCCTCACCGAGTTTCTTCCCGACCTGCCGCTCACCATCCTGACCAACGCCCTCAACGTCTTCACCGCCCTCTCCGACCGACCCAATCTCGACCTCATCTGCACCGGCGGCCTGTTCGACCCCAAGTCCCGCTCGTTCATCGGCCTGACCGCGGAAAAATCCCTGCAACGCTATAACATCCACCGCATGTTCTTCTCGGGAAACGGCCTCCACCTCGAGCGCGGCGTCAGCGAGAGCAACGCCCGCCAGGCGGCCTTCAAGGAGCGGGTCATCGCCAACGCGGAAGATGTCGTCTTCCTCGCAGACCACTCCAAACTCGGACAAAAGGCCGCGTTCTTCTTCGCCCAGATCACCGATCTCAGCTGCCTGATCACCGACAAGGCGGCGGATCCCGAATTTGTCGATCAACTCGAGAGCCGCGGAGTCGAGGTGTTGTCGGGAAGTTGAATCCCCAACCATCCGGATCAAGCCACCGCTTCCATTCACCGCCATGAAAAAATTCCAGCCCCCATTCCTGCTAGCCACCTCATTCGCATCCTCCGCCGGCCCGGACCGCAGCGGAAGACTCCCTGACTTGCAGATCAAGGCGTTGATCGACCTCAAAACCCGAATCGACAGCTCCCACGACTAATCATCGCTCCACCTCGACTCCCAACATTCCATGTCAAACACCATCAACGGCATTTTCGTCCCCAACATCGTTCCTTACGACGCCAAGGGGCGCATCGACGAGGACGAGCTCCGCCACATCATCCGCTGGGTCGGAGACAAGGGCGTCACCGGCTTCTATCCGAACGGCAGCATGGGCGAGTTCATCCGCCTCAGCTACGAGGAGCGCCGTACCGTCGTGCGCATCGTCAGCGAGGAAGCGAACGGCCGCCCCATCCTCGCCGGAGCCGCCGAGGCGAACATCGAGCTTGTTTTGGAAATGTGCAACTACTGCGCCGACCTCGGCTGCCGCGCGGTTTCCATCACCGGTCCGTATTATTACAAACTCACCCAGGAGAGTATTGAGGCCTACTTCCGCGAGCTCGCGGCCAGATCGCCGATCGACATCGTGGTCTATAACATCCCGGTCTTCGCCAACGAAATCTCGCTGCCCGTGCTGGAGCGTCTCGCCATGGATTGCCCGCGCATCGTCGGCACCAAGGACACGTCCAGGGACATGGGTCGCTTCCAACAGACGCTGCACACCATCAAGCGCCAGCGCCCGGATTTCTCGGTGCTCATCGGCTGGGAGGAACTGCTCTGCACCGGCCTCTTCATGGGCGCGGACGGCGGCACGCTCTCCAGCGCCGGCGTCGTGCCCGAGGTGGTCATGAGCCTCTATCATGCCGCCCGCGCCGGAAACTGGGAGAAGGCGAAACAAATCCAGTTCGAGCTGCTCGACCTCTTCTCGCTGATGGTCGGCGCGCCGAATTTCCCCGAGGGCTTCCGCACTGGCTACGAACTCCGCGGTTTCAAGACCGGCAACGCGCGCTTCCCTCTCTCGCCCGCCGAACAAGGACTCATCGCCGAGATGCGCTCCAAGCTCGCCTGCGTACTCGCCGGCTGCGGCTTCGAGGAAGCCGCCGGCGAGTGCAAAATCAGCCGCCCGCCCAAGGTGTCGGCGGGCCTGGACATCGACGCCATCGTCCAGGCCGTGATCCAAGGAGTGCAGGCCGCCCAATCCCGCTAACCGATCATGCAGGCCCTCGGATTCATCGAAGCACCCTTCCTCAGCATCTCCGC
>JBEDKU010000826.1:0-5340 GCA_041172045.1 Verrucomicrobiota bacterium
TTGATCCCGGAAGGAACCAAATTAGTCCAGGACTTCAGTCCGCTCTTTGTTAGCTGAAGAACGGACTGAAGTCCTGGACTACTTATGGAAAGCATCATGACAATGCCTCCACCAACTTGTCCCGGTCCACCTTCACCACCCAGTTCTCGATGTTCGTGATCTGGCCGCTTTTCTCGTCGTAACTGCGCTCGACGCGGCATTGCACCACGGTTTCCGCGTGCTGGATCATGGTCGGCAGGCGGTCTTCCGGGAACGCCATGATGAGTTGCAGGCCGAAATTCCGAGCAAGATCGAGGCACGAATCAATCCGATCGCCCGACAATTTCGAAAACGCCTCGTCCATGATCACGATGCCGAGATTCTTCCGCGACTCGCGCGGGCCGAGGTCGTAAACCCGTTGGAACGCGGCGAGCATCGCGACGAAAAACGGCGCCTGGTTCTCGCCACCGCTTTGTTTCTTCGCGTTCCGGTTGAGGGAAATCGCCGCGCCCTCGCCCTTGCCGGTCGGCGTCGCCTGGATGTCCCAGTGATGATAGTAGCGGTAGTCGAGCGCCCGTTGTTGGCGCGGATCCTCGGAGTTTTCAATCGCGGCCATCAACGCGGCCTTCGCCTTCTCGATTTCCTCCTTCGCGCCGGATGCGAAAAGTTCCAACCCGGGATTCAGCCCTTTTTCCACCAGCGCCCAGATCGCGCTGTGGCTGCGGTCCGCCTTCATCGATAGCTGATAGCGCCAACCTCCGATGTCGTGGTCCATCGCGCGGTTCAGCTCGCGCTTGGTGCGCTCGGCCTCGTCTAACTTTTCCTTCAGCACGTCAAGCACCTGATGCTGGAGCCGGTCTTCCCACTCCTTGCGGGCATCCTCGGCGGCGGCCGTGTATTTCTCCAACTCGTGCGATTCCAGTTCGATCCGGCGCGCGTCGTAGCGGGAGTTTTCATCGTCACCAGGATCAAATGCCTCAGCCGTCTCAGGGTGTTTTTCGGCCAACGCATGGCGCTCCAAATCACGATCACGCCGGGCCTTGTCCGAATCAAACTCGCGGATGCGCGCCATTTCCGAAGAAGCGTCCAGCCGTTGCTGCCACTTGGGAAACTGCTGGCGCGCGGCGGTGATGAGTTCGGAAATCTCGGTATCGCGCACGCCTTCCAGCGATTCGCGACTGAGCTGACGCTGGGTGAGCGAGGCCGCCTCATCCTCCAACAGCGCGGCCATGCTATCCTGCAACACGCGCTCCTGCTGGGTGAATTTCTCGATGCTGTTTGCCAGCCGTCCGGTGCGTTCGATGACGCCTTGGAACGTCTTCTCCAACACCCGCAACTTCTCCACCGTCGCCTCACGCTCGGGCGTGGCGAGCAGGCGGATCGTCTCGTCGAGCTGGGCGAGTTCCTTGCGCAGCCGGGGAAGATCCCGCAGCTTCGAGCTGCCGGCCGGCGGGTCCGCTTTGTCGAGCGTCCACTGCTCGCCGCGATGCAGAAACGTCCGCCAATCCTCGCGCAAACGCAGCTGACGGGTGAGATCCTCCTTCACTTCCGCAAGTTCGTCCTGACGCAAGGTTCGCAGTCTCCGCAAGCCTTCCTCGCCGATCGTGAACTCCTTGGCCGGCTGGAAATGCTGGCGATGCGGCGGGTCCTTGAGCCAGCCGTCCTTGGAAAACGCGCGCGGATGCGAGTCGAGCTGGCTGACTTTTTCCACGGCTATCAGATCGCCGTAAAGATGCTGGAGATACGCTTTGGCAAGTTCGTGTTTGGTCTCGAAAAACGCGGCGACCGTCCCCGGCTTCGCATCCTTGGAGCCGGAAAGCTCTCCCGCATGAACGAGCGGTTCCTCGACGTGTCCGAGGCGGCGGGCTTGTTCCCATGCGGCTTTGAAATCTTCAGCCAAAACGGCACCACGCCTGTTTCCTAGCAGCGATTCGAGAAGCGGCCACCACGGCTCGGCCTCGGCCTTCACCTCGATCACACGGCCGAACGCATCGGCGCGCTGGCCGCGGGATTTCAACGCGTCTAGCAACGGCGACGGCGCGGCGCTGCCCTTGTGATCGAGATCCTCCAGCTCGCGGCGGAGGCGGGACTCGCGGTTTTCAAGCACCTTGATCTCCTCCTCGACCGGCCGCAGCCGCTCGCGGGCGTCGTTGACGAGAGATTGATAGATCCGCGGCATCCGCTGGGCGGCGTCCAGCGCGGCGGACTCGTCCGCGCCTTGCATTTGCTTCAGCCAATCGGCGGCGGGTTCCGGCTCCTCCAGCCCGAATTCCTGCGCGAGCCGCAGCCATTGTTTCCAATACTGCGTGCGGTCGTGAAGAAACTGGCGGGCGAATTTTTCGGTCTCGCGCAACGCGTCCAACTCGCGGGCGACCTCATCCCGGTGGCTGCGATCCTCGGCGAGGCGGGTGATCTGGAGATCGTTTCCAGCGACGAGGCGGATCTTCGCGAGTTGGGAATCCAGCTCATTGCGCTCGGACAGCGCGGATTCATAGTCGGCGCGGGTCTCGGCGTTTTGAAAACGAAGCTGCTCCAGCTCGGACTGCCGTGAAGTTAGATTCTCCAGCTTCTGCTCGTGCCCCAGCGCGATGCGCAAGTGGGCGTGCAGCCGCGCGTCGCGGCGGGCGGTGACGTATTCCTCATGCCGCTCGCTGATGCGGACGAGCCGCGCGTGCTGGTCGTGCATCTTTTCCAGGCGCTCCTGCGCCCGGCGATGCGCATCGACACTGGCGCGGACGGCTTTCACGTCCGGCAAGCCCGGCTCTAGCAAGTAGTCGCGGATGAATTTCTCGAACGACTCGACCGGTTGGAACGCCATCGAGTTAGGCAGGGTTTTATTCATCTGCACGCGGTCGAATCCAAGATGGCTGCGAGAGCCCATTTCATCGAGATACGATGCTTGGCGGTCGAACACCTCGCCGCCGAGATCGCGCTTCACGTGGACGCGGAATTCGTCTTCGGACATGAAAGCGACGGCGTCCGGATCGAGTTCCGCGCTGAGGAAATCCTCGCGTTCGAGGCGGTTGGGAATGGTGAACCACAGCGTGCGGGCCTTGGCGGTCGGGCCTTCGAACTCGATGCGCGCGCCCCACGTTTCGCGGCGCGGGGTCTCCTCGCCTTTTGCCAGCGGCCAGACGAATTCCAATCCTGCCAAAGTGACGCCGGACGGGCGCAGGTAGCGTTCCTGGCCGTCATTGCCCTGCGTGTTCGTGTCGCACAAACAGTAACCGCGCAGCGAGCGGCCGCTGCCGGCACCGGCGGCGGCTTTGTTGAAGCGGCTGAGTGATTCGCCGAGCATCACGAACTGGATCAGGTCGAGCAGCACGCTTTTTCCCGAGCCGTTCGCCCCGGTGATGAGTGACAGCCCGGAGACGTCGATGAAGCGGCGGTAGCCATACCAGTTGATGGCGAGGATGCGGCTGAGGTGGACGCGGGTTTTCATTTCAAGCTTCGGCGGCGGGTTGATAGAGGGAGGCACGGGCGAGGCAGGATTCAAGGCTGTCAAACGGGATCACGCGCGGCAGGCTGGGGAGAATTTCGATGAGCGTCTCGCCAAGCTGGAGCGCGCCGTCCGGCTTGTGGGTGCGGATCAGGCGGTGGCGCTTGAGGCGGCTAAGCAGCGAGTCGAGGTGGGTTTTTTCCGGCGGCTCGATCTTGTCGAAGGTGTTGCGGAAACGCGTCCACAAATCATCGACCGTGAGGATCACGGCGCTGCTGGCCTCGTTCGTCCGGTGGTCGTCCCAAACGCGCCACAGGACTAGCAGAAGCAGTGTTTCATCCTTGGTGAACTGCGCGAGCAGGTGGCAGGCTTCCGGCCGAGGACGGGCTTGGAGGATGAAAAAATCATCGTCGATGATGAGCTCCAACCCGAGCGGCGCGAGGTAGTCCTTCAGGTGTTCCTGATAGTGATCGCGGGCGAGCAGGAAATGATCACGGCCCGCGCCACTGCTGCCGAGCAAGGTGCCGCGGCCGATGAGCTCGGCGAGGATTTCGCGGATTGCCGGGCGGTCGTCGTCGGGAACGTCGGACCAGAAGCGGGGCCAGTTGGGATCGGACATGGTGGGAAGAGGTTGCTGGTTAACGATGTTTGTCGAGTTTAGCCCTCAAGAGACTGGCCTTAAGACCATCATCTCCGCCTACGGTAACGCGATCCTCAAGCCAACTGATCGAACCAAATCGTCGCGATGCTTCACCCATATTGGCGGCGGTTCCCAAAAATCCCATGTTACGAAAGTGGTCGCTCCCACGGATGCAAACTCTTGCCGTAACGTTAACAACGCCATCCATGTCTGGTTTTGATGCAATCACCTGAACCTGATAAGGCCAGCGATAATCTTGTTTGACATAGTCACCCCACGAGACGGCAACCAATCTGTATGCGGGATCAGCCTTAGGCCGATCAAGATTCATAAGCGCGAGAATTCCAAGTATAGAGGTCGCCAAGAGTGCTCCAACAAACGCTCCAAGCAGCCAAGGTAAAAATTTCTTCATATAGACGGGGATCAATTTTTTCAGGTTCTTTGAATCTGAAAGCGTTCGACGTTCCAGCCGGAGTGAGGGTCGGCGGGGATTTTTTCGGGGGTGAGGCCGGTGGTTTTGCCGGGGCCGTCGATGGTCCATTTCACGCGCTGGCCGTCGGCGGTGACGGCGTGCTCGTAGGCGGCGATGGCGAGCAGATCGAGCATCTCGTCGAGGTCGGCGGCGGAGAAATCCGAGGTCATGACGACGCTAGACTTTTCCGGCAGAAGCCGGGCGACGAGCCGTGCGGCGCGTTGCGGAGTTAGGGCGAGGCGCTGGCGTTCACGGAGGGCAGCGAGCGTTTCCTCGGCGGTTTCATCGTGGCCACCGGAATCGCTGCCGAAAGTGAGATCCGCCGGTGCTTTCACCCGGCGGGTGCGGGCGAGCGACTCGCTGCCGAAGAAGAATTTCACCTCGGGCACGAGCGGCGCAAAGTCCGGCTCGGCGTCGCGCAGGGCGGCGAGGCGGGTGCCTACGTGGGCGGCGTTGATGGCGTCGCAATAGGATTTCACGATTTCCGGGCGACGGCCGCGGAGTTCGGTTTGGTAGCGGTAGCGTTGTTGGGAAAGTTGGTTGAACGAGGCCATCCGGGCGTCGATGGCATCGGCGACGAGGCGGATGGCGGAGAGCCGGTGTTCGAGGTCGCGCAGGGCTTTTTCCGCGCGGTGATAGGACTCGTTTTCATCCCAATGGTAGTGGGCGGCGAGGCCTTCTGCCAGGCGCTCCTTGACGAGCGGATCGTCGCGGCGGTCGGCGATGTAGGAGCGCAAGACTTGGAGCCGCGGCAGCAGGCCGTTTCTGCGGAGCGCATCGTAACAAACCATGTGCTGGCCCGCACCGAAC
>JBEDKU010000827.1:0-4552 GCA_041172045.1 Verrucomicrobiota bacterium
TACCATGAGTAATAGGGAGATGTTTCCGGGTTCTGGGTGATGTGTATGAAGTTCGGCACATAGCTGGCTGGTCCGCGACCAGCGACAAGAGCGCGTAGAGCGTTCATGCGGCTTGCGAGAAAGCCGCCTTCGAGCCCGGTGTCATTGTGTGACGACGAGATCGCCACAAAGTCATGCCATCTGTCGCGCAGTAAATTCCACGCATGCGTCGGGAGTGTTGCGCCAAAGTAGCCGCTAGCCAGGATTGAGGCAGCATTGACTGCCACAATATCCACGAAAATGGTCGGGTTGCCGCCGAGGGTTGGGGATCCTGAGACGACGCCGCCGCTGAGTGTGAATGCGTCGATTCTCTCCGGCAGGATCGGCTCGTAGTTCGCACCGGTCATGAGCTGCATGTGTGAGTAACGGTATCCGACTTTTGCGTTTACGGTATTGCTCCTGCCGATAAATACGGATTGTGTGGTGGTGGCAGACACGTTAGGGCTTGCGGATCTCGCGGGCGTTAGCGTGCTACCCACTTGCGTCCATGTGTCGCCGTTGTTGGTCGAGTAGTGAAACTGGATACTTCTCGTTGATCCGTTGTCAGTATCAATCAGCACCCGGTAACGGACGTAGGTGCCGACAACTAGCTGTGGCACTGGCTGACCATTTGTTGATGATACCGATTGAAAACCAGATCCATCAGACCAATAAGCTGATAGGCGTCCAGTGGTTGATAATTCCAACCATCCCAATACGGAACCAGTCCCGTAACCTGCCATCCCCACGTTGTCAGTTGGGTATCCGCCGGATAATGCCGCATCCGAAGTGGGGGCCATTTCCACCTCAATACCGAGGTAACGCCCGCCGAGCTGCGTTCTGAAATTATCGTTGAGGCAATAGGCACCGTTCGTGGTGACGGTTGGCCCATACTCCCAATGTTGGCGAGTGGTCCCGGCTTGGACAACGGTGGTTGTCGCGCTAGCTCCGGTGGTGTAGTCCGTTACCCGTCGCAGCACGCGAGCGGCTGGATAGCGGGTGGCTAGCGAGTTGGAAAACAGATAAGGCCACGAATTGCTAGGGACTCCGGTAGAATCTGAAATGATCAGGCAAGCGGCAGATTGCCCCCGATCCAACCGGGAACGGAATGCCCGCATGCCCCCGTTGCTGCCGCTGACGTAAGGGCGGGATTTCATTTTGCTATCCAGCGCGGCTTGCAGCCCCGCTGTTTTCGCGATGGTCAGCGCACCGTCTGCGATGGTTGAGGTTCCGGCGGTGCTGCGGACTGGGCCTGCGGTCAGGTTGAGCGGGGGGCCGGTCGCACCTGCTAGCCCCTCTGGTCCCCTTGCTCCGGTGCTGAGCGTGTATTTAACCGTGCCTGTGATTTGAGTTGCCATATTAGATTACGAGGTCGCCTTTGATTTTGATGCTTCCGGCGAGGCGGATTTTAACCACGCCTGCCGAGTCAGTGGTTTCGAACCCCCACGAATAAACGCCGCTAGATAGGGTGAGGATGCGAGGTTCGACCGTAACGCTCCAAGCGTTCGGCGCAGATTCGTTGATCGTGACTTGCCCTTCTGTTGCGCTGGTTAGGTCGAGCGCCACGTTGCCGGATGTGTCCTGCATTTGGAAGCGGGCGGAAGCGAGGGTGGATGCGAACTCAGTTTCCCCGGCGTCAACGGATTCGATGGCCCATGTGATGCCGTCCCATGTTTCGGACTGGAACACGTCGGGCAGGGTTACGGCTAGATGGTTGCAGGACATTATGCGGATGCTCCGATGACGGTGATGGTTAGTTCCGCGCCGTCTTCTTGCGCGGTAAAGGTTATCGGCATGTCACCGATGGCATCACCAAAAACGGATTGCAAAAGAATGCCCCCGTCGATTATTTCACCTTTGTAAGCCGAAGCACCTGATTGATAAGTAACTGGTCCAATCGCGCTAATCAACAATCCGTTGATCGTGCCGGCTGCAATTAGAGCGTCCCCTTCAAAGTCTTTACCGTCCCCATCGTAAATTTTCACCCCATCGCTGACAACTCCTAAAGTGGTATTCGCGGACGAGGCGGCGAGGGTCACGCCCAGTCCCGCTGGAATCGCGAGGTTGAGCAGGGTATCGTTTGTAGAGTAGAGGTTGAGCGTTCCGGTCGGGACGGTGCGGGTCGAAGTCGGTTTGCGGGTCAGCACGATATTTGCACCGGTTCCACCGATACTAAAACGGGCGGCGACCACAGCGTTTGCGGATAGGGCGATGCGGGCGGCGGATGCAATTAGAGCGGCGGTGGTGTGCGTCCCAGTGACGAGCGCAACCGGGACGTTGAGCGGGCTGCCGGTCATCCCTGCTGCGGTCAAAACCATCGTCATAGTCCCGCTTGATGTCGCGCCGGATGCAGCCGTGATGGTCGCGGTTTCAACCTGGGCGGTGCCGGCCACGAACGCCGTGCTTCCGGTCGTGTCGCAGTCGGTTAGGTCAATGACCAAATTGTCTGCGGTTCCTGCGAAAATAGCCCGAATCGAATAAGCAACGTCGGCGGTCGGGAATCTAACCTGTGTTTGCTGGGTTCCGATTTGAACTGAGCCGCTGACGCCGGATGATGTGTGAATCCCTGCCGCCTGTAGCCCATAAGTCGCTCGGGCGTCTGAAATCTTAGCCATGCGCAGGGTGTCGCCAATGCCCCGCGAATGTCAAAGCGCGGGCTGCTTGGCTGGTCCGCAGGTCTTGCATCGCGCCACCGTGGACGCTCCTTTGACTGGCTGGGCGATGACTACGCCCACCGGCTTCTCTGGCGTCCCCATGGCATACGTCGGGGGCTTGGTGTCACGCTTGCGCGGGCGCGGCCACAACGGGGCTTCAGAGTTCATAGACCTCCCCATGTGCGGTGGGCTTTTGGCCGAGGGCTGCGGAGCGGTAACAGATGACGAGCAGGTTGACCACCCGGGTTTCGCCTGGGCCTTCCGGCACCGCGATTTCAAACCAGCCAGACCATTCGTCGGCGGCATAAACCCATGAGCGCGAGGTGACCAGCGAAGGCGCTGTCGGTTCCGCGCCGGGGTCATCGGGGATGATAGGTTCGTCGCCCCGGTCGTCGGGGTCGGCATCCTCCCAGATTGCATGTGCGGCAGTCGCGGCGTCGAAGGCGTCTTTGAGGGCTTTCCATGCTTCCCACTCCGCCGGGAAGAAGACCTCATCCCACTGGAGTTCGTAGGTGGTGCGCTTCGTCGGCTCCAACGGCTCCTCGCCGCGCTCGTCCGGGTCGGCGGCAGTCCAGGCGGCATGCGCGATCTCCCACGCGGCATGCGCGGCATCGAGCGTGGTTTTCGGCGGTTCCTCACCGCGCTCTTCGTCCTCCTCGCCTGCCGCGTCCCAGGCCAGCCATTCGGCGGTGGTGGCGTCCCAGCGTGCGCCGGCGGGGATGCCGACACGGTAGCGGGCTTTGGTGACGGTGGCGCTTCCGGTTGCCGAGATTGGTAATTCTTCCGAACTGCACGCTGGCCAGCTTGCCGCAACTGGCGGATCCGCTTCGGGGTCTGCGCCTGATAGTAAATCCCCGATCTTCGGCCATGCAGTGACGACAGACGATGAACATGCATCGCCATCGGGATCGTCCCATCCAACGGGCATTTTTTCGGTCGCTCTGGCGATAACAGCGTCCTTGTCCACACCTTCGCCAAGTTCCGCCGAGTCCTGCGTTTTCTCCGTCAGGTTAGTCCATTGCCAGTCGTCCGCAGCATCCCATCCATCCGGATGGTCGTCACCCTCTGGGTCTTCGGTGATGGGCAGCGTCGGCACATCTACGGCGCTGCCCGCATCCTCAGCGGAGCGGTCCAGCGTGACTACGATCTTGAGTGTTGCCGTGCATGGCGGGGATTCTGGCGGGTCGGTTTCAACCCATGCAAATGGCGCGGGGATGCTAGGGAATCCTTCAGTCCCCTCGTCCTCGATAACAACCCGGACAGCCCACCCACCGTCTGCACCTATATCAATCCCAAAGTCATAAACGCGTTGGATTGCCGTGAAGTCGAATCCCGTGCCATTTGCGGTCCAATGCACGAACTGGTTGACGGAGGTTTCGTATTCACTTCCAGAAATAGCATAATAAAATTTGATGTCTCCCGTATAGACCACCTCTCCGGTCACGCTGGTAAGCTCACGGTAAAGCGTCGGAATTTCGTCGGTTAGCTCACCCATCGGCTGCACGAATGGTGCCCAGCTTCCATGGGCAACATCACCGTATCCTTCCGGCTCCGGTGGGGGATCGCCAACCTCGCCGCCAGCCTCCCATTCCGCGATGTCGTCGGTGTAGTCGTCATCCGCACTGGATGCCGCAACGCTGATGCTCTGACATTCCTTCCTCGGTGCCTCGCAGGCATCCGGCTGGCAGGGGCAGCATCCAATCAGGGCCACGTCTTGCGAGGTCAGGACGTTCATCCTCGCGCGGCCGTTAGGGTTCCGCCGCAGTGGTTGATCGTGATATTGCCGCAGCCGACCGCTTCAAGCGTGGCCGCGCCCGCCGCGATGGTGAGCTTGCCAATCGGGATGATGATCTTGCCGACGCCGGTGGTGACCAGTGGGC
>JBEDKU010000828.1:0-7092 GCA_041172045.1 Verrucomicrobiota bacterium
AAATCCTCTTCATGCGAAGAGAAATACTTCGGGGATCCTAAGCATTCAACCCCGAAGCTTCCGCCGGAGTGATTTCCAGGATCCGGCAAATCCCCTCCCCGATCCTGAACCGGACATTGCATCCACAAAGCGCGGCTCCGAACACCCGCTCCGCCTCGTCCGAACGCGTCGCCGGGCGCGGGTCCAGCGAAAGCGCCTCCAACAACACCGCACGCGACCGCGCCGGAAGTTTCGCGAAGTCCGCGGCGGCAGCGGCATCCACCTCCACCGCCAGCCGGGCGATCGCCTCCCCGGCGAATCCCGATGCCGCTTCCGGCACCGCCTCGGCGTAGGGCAGATAGGGCTTCACGTCGTAAACCGGTGTGCCGTCCAACAAATCCAAGCCGCCCAACAGCAAGACCGGCGCATCGGGGCCCGTCGTATCGATGCCCTCAAGTTTCACCAGCGAAAGGCCGAGCCCGTTAGGCCGGAATGTCGAGCGGCTCGCGAAAACCCCGATCCGCTGGTTTCCCCCGAGCCGCGGCGGGCGGACGGTGGGCTTCCATCCCTGCTCGACGGTCTCGTGAAACCCGAAAATCAGCCACAAGTGTGAAAATCCCTCGATCCCCCTCACCGCCTCCGGACTGCGGTAGGCCGGATGAAAAACCAACCGGCCCCACGCGCTCGGACAAAGCCCGGGCTGACGTGGCACCGCGAATTTCGAGCCGAAACACGAACGGACGGTGGCGATCGGATCGAGGGTCATCTGCCGATAGCCTCAGCGGGATTCTCAATGACCGCCGCCGGAGCCCTTCATGTAGGTGCCGATGCCGATGATGATGGTGGAAATGATCAACACCGCGATGCCGGTGGCGATGAGTCCGTGGGCTTTTTTGCTAGAACCCTTCCACTCGTGGAAAATCCAACCCCACATGGTGCTGAAGATGATGATCGAAGCCATGTGCAGCGTCCACGAAGCAAAGCCGAACTCGCCCATTTGCGTCTCCCCCATGGTGTAGAAGAAAAACTGGAAATACCAAGTGGTGCCGGCGAGGGCGGAGAAGAAGTAGTTGCCAAGCATCGGGACTTTCAGATCGCTCTGGGAATGGCTGGAAGGACCGCTGGTTGTGCCGCCGCCATGCTCGCCGCCGGATGCGGTGAGACCTGCGTGCTCGGGACGGGCGTGGGAGGCGAGGTACTGATAGCCGGTGCGATTCTTGATGTTCAAGGCGACGCACCAGACGAAGTTGGTCGCAAAACCACCGAGCATCACAACGATCAACTTCGGCAGCCCGGACCAAATGGCCGAAGTGCCGGCGGCGACGGATGCCTCACCGATCGGATTGCCGGCGGTAAGACCGAAGCTGAAGCAGGCGCTCATCACACCCGAGAAGGTCGCCACGAGAATGCCCTTTTTGAAATCGAACTCGGCGATGGTTTTCTGTTTTTCCTCAGCCGGCATTTCCTTCTCCTTGGTGGCTCCGGCGAGCGCGGCGATAAAGATACCGATGAGGCAGACGGCCACGCCTAGCAGGGTCACCTGACCGGGTGTGGTCGAGGCGATCTGCGCGATGTTTTCCGGCACTGGAATAGTCGGGAAGAACATCTTGAAGATCGGCGGCAGCAAGGTGCCAAAGGCGGCGCAGTAACCGAGCGCGACGCCCATCCCCAGCGACATGCCGAGATAGCGCATCGCCAAGCCGAAGGTGAGTCCACCGGTGCCCCAGAGCATCCCGAAGAGAAACGTCCAACCGAGCGTGGAGACCGACTGGCTGCCCAGCACTCCGCCCACATCCTTGGTTAGAATCGTGGCGAGTAGGAACGGGCAGATGATCCAGGAGAAAAATCCTCCGACCAGCCAGTAAGTCTCCCACGACCATTTTTTCACGCCCTTGTAAGGCACATAGAAACTTCCCGAGGCAAGGCCGCCGAGCCAGTGGAATACAACGCCGAGTAATGCGGATGGCATATGATTAAATCAGTTGGATTTTTTGGATAGAGATGGGTTTCGAGAAATCAGGCGCGTTTGCTGAGCACCGTGGTTTCGTATTTTTTCACTTCTCCCAGCCAGTCGCTGCCGGCGGGAACGTTTTGTGATTCGCAATAAGCATCCCAAACCGCGCCCCATGGCAAGCTCTTGCTTTCCTCCATCAGGGCGAGGCGGGCGGTGAAATCGCCGGACTTCTCCGCGTCGCGAAGGGCGGCGGGTTCCAGCAGCGCCATCAGCAGCGCTTTGAGCGTGTTGCGGGTGCCGATCGTCCACGCGGCGATGCGGTTGATGCTGGCATCGAAGAAATCCAGACCGATGTGGGTGCGGGCAAGCAGTTTGTTCCGCACGAGTTCGGCGGCAATGGATTGCAGCGCGTCGTCGAGAATGACGACGTGGTCACTGTCCCAACGCACGCCGCGGCTGACGTGAAGCAGGATTTCCGGCACATACATCAGCGCGGAGGAAAGTTTGTCGGCGATGCCCTCCGTCGGGTGGAAATGGCCGGCGTCGAGGCAGAGCAGCTTCTGGTTCTTAATTGCATAGCCCATGTAGAACTCGTGCGAACCGACGACGTAGCTTTCGCTGCCGATGCCGAAGAGCTTGCACTCGACGGCGTCGAGGTTGTGCTTCGGGTTGAGCTTTTTGGCGAAAACCTGGTCGAGCGAATCGGATAGGCGCTGGCGGGGAGCAAGCCGGTCCACCGGAGTGTCCTTGTAGCCGTCGGGAATCCAGACGTTGGTGACGGCAGGCGAGCCGAGTGCCTTGCCCATCACGGCGGCGATTTCCCGGGAGGCGATGCAGTGCTCGATCCAGAAATCGCGGATCGCCTTCTTCGGGTGGGAGAGGGTGAATCCGTCCGCCGCCTTGGGGTGGGCGAAGCAGGTGGGGTTGAAATCCATACCCATGCCATTGGATTTCGCCCAATCGATCCAGCCGGTGAAATGCTCGGGCTTGATTTCGTTGCGATCGACTTTTTTTCCGCCGAATTCGCCGTAGAAGGCGTGGAGATTCAAGCGATGCTTGCCGGGAATGAGGGAGAGCGCCTGGTCGAGGTCGGCGCGAAGTTCATCCGGGGTGCGGGCCTTGCCGGGGTAGTTGCCGGTCACCGCGATGCCGCCGCTGAGGCCTTCACCGGAGTTTTCGAAACCGCCGACGTCGTCGCCCTGCCAGCAATGGAGGGAAATCGGAATGCCGGCGAGTTTCGCCATGGCGGCCTCGGTATCGACGCCGAGTTCGGCGTAACGGGCTTGGGCGAGTTTGTAAGACTGGGCGATGGATTTTGAAGGTTTTGACATGGCGTTGGATCGGTGGGTGTCGAATCTGCATGGATCCGCGCAAAAAAACCTCTACTGTTTGGCCAAAAACCAGCACGATCCCGCCAGTGAAACGCATCCTCAAAATCGACGAGTGGTTCCACCCCGACGGATTCCCGATCAGCGTGGAGCGCAGGGAGCCTCAGGAACTCTTCGAGCCGCACGCCCATGAGTTCGCCGAGCTGGTGATCGTGACCGGCGGAAAGTGCCTGCACCTGACGGGCAACGAATCCTGGGAGCTGACGGCGGGCGACGTCTTCGTCATCGCCGGACCGCGGGAACACGAGTATCGCGACCTTCTGGACCTGAGGTTGGTCAACATTCTTTATCAGCCTAACCAGCTGAAAATGGGGCTGCTCGACCTCCCGTCGGTGGCGGGTTACCATGCCCTTTTCACTTTGGAGCCCTCTTGGAAAACCCGCCAGCCCACCAAGGGAAAACTGCATTTGAACGGCAAGGAACTGGCGCAGGTGATCGAGTTGGTGGACCGGCTGGAAACCGAATTGAAAGCCCGCGAACCGGGGTTCGGCTTCATGGCCACCGCGTCGTTCATGCAGATCATCGGGCTGCTTTCACGCAGCTACGGGCGCACCCCCTCACCGGACGGCAGGGCCCTGCTGAGGATCGGCGAGGCACTTTCCCACCTGGAGCGGAATATTCACCGCGAGGTGAATCTGGAGGAACTGGCCAGCATCGCCCACATGTCCCAAAGGAGCTTCCTGCGGGTTTTCCAATCGGCCGTGGGCACCTCGCCGCTCGCGTGGGTCATCGGCCAGAGAATCAATCGCGCCTGCGGTCTGCTGCGCCAAACCGACAAACGCATCACGGAGATTGCCTTCGATGTCGGATTCAATGACAGCAACTACTTCACCCGCCAGTTCACCAAAGCGACCGGGCTTTCCCCTAGAACCTACCGAATGCGCCAGGGACTGGTATAGACAGCCGTTGGCTTGGGAGACCATCCCGCCTGAAGACTCCTATCATCATGAGTCAGATCAGTGAATGGAATCCATGATCACGCGCCTCCGAGATTCTGTTGGTACAAGCTCTGCTATGAGCCATAGCCTCTGATTAGATTCCATACGCGATCACGTGATGTCCAAAAACCCCCGATTTTGGCATTCTGTTTTTTTATGGATCTCCAAGACCAATTGGTGATAAACCCACCACAGACGTTTTGACCGGCATCCACCCATCGATCATCCGCCTATGTCTACCCCCTCCACCATCCTCCCCGAAACACTGGAGTATTCGCCGCTTGTGGTGGATCTCGACCGCAGCCTGATCCGCGTGGATCTCCTGCACGAGGCGCTTGCACGCCTCGGCCTACGCTCGCCGCTCCGCCTTCTTCGCCTGGCATGGCAGCACCGCAAATCACTCCCCGCGTTCAAACACGCCGTGGCGCAGGCGGTCCCGATCGATCCGTCCAAGCTCCCCTACGAGCCACGTGTCATCACCTATTTGCGCGAACAGTCGGGCGACGGACGGCGCATCATCCTCGCCACCGCCTCGCCCGCCATTTGGGCGGAACCCATCGCCGCACACCTCGGGATTTTTTCGGAAGTCCTCGCGACGGATGCGGAAAACAACCTGAAAAGCAACCGCAAGCTCGCCGCGATCCGCGACCTGCTGGGTGATGTGCCCTTCGCCTATCTGGGAGACTCGAAAGACGACATCCCGCTGTTTGACGCCGCCACCGGTGGACGGCTTCTGGCAGGTTCCTCGCCACGACCGCTGGCACACCTCCGGCGCAGTGGCGTGGCCTTCAACCACGTCGCTCCGGCGAATGTGGCCGCCCAGATCCGCGACATGGTCCGCGCCTGCCGCCCGGTCCACTGGATCAAAAACGCGCTAATCTTTGTGCCCGCGGTCACCAGTTGGGGAATGTATGATCCAGCCCGGTTGATCCCCGCCGTTTTCGCGTTCTTCTCGTTTTCCTTCGTGGCCTCCGCCGTTTATCTGGTCAACGACCTTTCCGATCTAGCCGCGGACCGCGCGCATCCAGACAAGCGCCGCCGCCCGCTCGCCGCCGGACAATTGCCAGTGACCCGCGGCATCGCGCTAGCGGCGATCCTCGGCGCAACCGGTCTGGGCCTGGCCATCGCGACCGGCCCGGTCGTCATCACGGTGCTTCTCATCTATCTGGTCTTGAACGCCGCTTACACCATCCGCCTCAAGGAGATGCCGCTCACCGACATCGCCCTGCTCTGCTCGTTCTACCTGATCCGGGTGATGTTGGGCCTCGCGGTCCTCGGACTCCCGCAGTCGATCTGGTTCATCGGCTTCCTAGGCTGCCTGTTCGCGGAACTCGCCCATTGGAAACGCTACGTGGAGGTCCTCAACGCGCCCACTTCGTCGTCGAAGCGCCGCTCCTACACGAACCAGGACGCCAACGTGTTGCTCGCCTTCGGCGTGGGATTCTCGTTCACCGCCGCCCTGGTGCTCACCCTCTACATGCGCTCCAACGAGGTCTCACCGGTCTATCAATCCCCCAAGGTGCTCGCGCTGCTGGCCCCCATCCTGCTGCTTCACAACCTCGGCATGTGGCTTGAGGCATCCCGAGGCAAAGGCGCGTCGGACCCGGTGACCTTCGTCCTCAAGTCGCGGAAATTCTGGGGAACCGCCATTGCGGCGATGATCGTCCTGGCGACGGCCCGACTCCTGCCTCCCCTCTGATCCAGCCCCTTCGAGCATGCCCCCCACCGATCCGACCCTTGCCAACCAAGTGTCCCGCGCGAATCGCTGGCTTGTTGGGATTTTCACCTCCGCCGTGGCCTGCACAATACTGCTTCTCGCGACATTCATCATGCGCGGTGAATCACCGCAGCGTGCCTGGAACCGCACGGTGTTCTCGGCGATACCGCCGCTGTATGTATCCGAATACAGTGAGGATTCATGGGGACCGATGGGCCGCGCGTTCCTCCGGTCGCAAACCCGTGATGACGGCGACATTTATGGAATCTTCTTCGACGAAAAGAAGAAATTCCAGTATCCGCCCACCTCCCTGCTGATCTTTTTCATCGTTCCTGACTCCTGGCTGAGACCTGAGAATTTTATTATCTCGGAAAATTTCACGACACTCAAGGGGCCGACCCTGTCTGTCCTGAGGACGGCATCCCAACTGGCGATTCTGATCACCATCGCCGCCTCGATCGCCATCCTCGAACTGGGAATCCGCCGCCTTAGCGGACCGGGAAACGAGCGCTCGTCCTGGAAATTCGCCCGCATCGGGATCTGCTGTTACCTCGGGCTGACTTTCTATCCGGTGATCTGGGCGCACGGCCTCGGGCAGATCCAGGTATATTTGAACGCGCTCACTGCCTTGGGCGTCCTCGCTCACCTGCTCGGATGGCGGGTGGCCAGTGGGGTCTGCCTCGGACTCTGCGGGCTTGTAAAACCGCAATATGCGATCCTGTTGATTTGGGCGATCTTCCGCCGTCACTGGAGATTCCTGTGCGGATTCTCGGCTGCGGTGTTCCCGTTGGGATTGATCTCGCTCGCCCTGTTCGGTTGGGACAACCACATGCGCTACATCGAGGTCATCCGGGAAATCGCCAGACTGGGCGAGGCGTTCTGGGCGAATCAAAGCGTCAACGGTTTGATGAACCGCCTGATCGGCAATGGTGATCCCATCAGCTTCTCGCCCGTCGATTTCGCCCCCTATCATCCGCTGGTTCATGCCGTCACCATCGGCACCAGCCTTCTGATCATTGGACTCGCCCTGTTCCGGCGAAAGGCCGCTAGCGGAGGGGAATCCACCCTCGACCTCGCCGTGATCATTGCCGCGGCGACCATGGCTTCTCCGATCGC
>JBEDKU010000829.1:0-3351 GCA_041172045.1 Verrucomicrobiota bacterium
GGTTCGTTAGAGCGATTGGAAGACCTGCCGTTCAAACTGGTGGTCCACCGGATGCCGGAAAACCGGGGCAATGCGGGAGGGGTGGAAGCCGTCATGGATCTTGCCTTCGAGCAAGGTGCCGACGCGGTGTGGATTCTGGACGATGACTCCTGGCCGCGTGAGGCGGCGTTGGAGGCCTTGTTGGAGGCACCGTGGGATCCACACATGGTGCGCCACCCGCTTCAGATCGATCCAGCCACCGGCAGGTTTACCTGGCCGCTGCAAATCACCGACGGAACGGGCGGCTGGCGCTTGGCCTGGAGCGAGCAGGATTTGCCGGACGGCCCGGCGGTGCGCAGTCGGATCACCTGGACCGGTGCGCTGTTGCCGAGGGAGGTTCGTGAAATCGTGGGGCCGGTGAAGGGCGATTTGTTCATCCGCGGCGAGGATGAGGAATACCCTTGGCGAATCGAGCAGGCGGGATTCCCCCAGGAGGCGATCCGGGGCGCGGTGTTGGACCATCCGGGGCCGAAAAATTTCGTGCACTGGCGGATTTTCGGGAAAAGTTTTTTCTTCGAGCGCGGGCTGGCCGATTGGAAGCTCTACTACAAAGTTCGCAACATGGTGTGGCTAAAGCGGAAACAGACGGGCTGTCTGCGAGCAATCCAAATGGCCTCGGTCTATCTGGTCGCGGTGATCCTGATCGACGGTCCGCAACGCGTCCCCCTGCTCTGCCGGGCCATCCGCCACGGATGGATCGGGCGCTTGGGCAGAATGTGATTCAGGCTGCGCTTCGCCGAAGCCTGAGTGGAATCAAGAGCAGACAGCTCGTGGAAAAATCCGTTGGAGTCGCCGATGAACGAACAAGGCAACGGCGATTCCAACTCCATCGCAAGCCAAGTCAAAGACGTCCACCCGGTCGAAACCATAACCGAAGGACAATTGCGCGGCCTCGACGCACAGCGTCAAAATGATCGCGAGTGAACAGGCCGACCGGCGTCCCACCAGGCAGGCGATGGCCAGCGTCGGACCAAATAGCAGAAAGACATGGAGGACCGACCGAAAGTTCTCCGCATAGTGCTTGAGGCGGAGCGTGAAATCCCCCTTGTCTGGAATTTTCCCCACGGATTTCACAGGCACCGGGCTGAGGTTGTGAGAATTCAAAGGCAGGGACTGAAGCGGGGAGAGTGAACGGGTGGAATCCGAACGGAACGTGGCAACCTCACCAATCTGAAAGGATGTATCAAACGACCTGAGGCATTTCCACGGACCCGGGACGACAAAATAAACTCCCATCAAAAGCCAGACCATGGCGGCGAGCAAGGACCGGACCATGCCCGGCTTGCCACGGGATCGAATCCAGGCGAGCGCCCATGCCAGCCAGCCCACCATCAGAATCCAGCGACCGATTTTCCAAATCATTCGTTCCCGCAACACGGTGGCCTCGAAAGTTGAAATCGTGAATTCGCCGCTGGTTCCAAGATTCTCGACGCGTAAGACCGGAATCGCCGGCGGCCGCTCGGGCCTCATGACAAATTCAGTCATCCCTCCCGCTTGGTCGAACTGGGCGGAACCAAACGGGTCATTTTCCCAATCGGGTCCACCGCCCGGCGAATGCCACTCGATCATGGCACGGCCGTCTTGCCAAATTTCCTTGCCGGGGATGAGGTTGTGAGCGGAGACCTGGCACCGCAGATGCAGGAAATCCACGGGTTTCCCAATCGGCAGAGGCAAACGCGTTGCGACTCCGGAACGCGCCGGATCCGCCCGCAAGGTCAGCGCCGACCGGGATGCCGGGCCATTCCATTCCGCATCCGGAGACAGTGAAATTCCGGCACGTAGATCCGCGAGATGACAGGTCGGAAATTCCGGCGAACGCTCAAAACGGTGCTGCCAAAAAAAATAGAGCGCTGCGACTAGGAGTAAAAAGGTTCCCGGTAAAATAATACGGCGCATTCCTTGCGCTAAGAATCACGCGGAGCTTGGATTTCCAATCAAAATCCCGCAACCTTCCACGTTATTCGGACATCTTAAGACACAATCATCAAATCCGCACTCACCCGCAATCTACGATTGCAGTGGCTTGATTTTCAGTGCTCTTTTGCGTGCCGGGCACCACGGTATTCTCTATTCGTTGATCGAAATTATGGCCATCAGCCGAAAAGACTCATTCACCCTCCAAGTCCTCCAATTAACGGATGCCCTCTTGGTTTGGTTCGCCTTCTGGTTCGGGGGGGAGATTCGGGATTGGGTGGGAATCGGGTCCAACACCGAGGAATTGTGGAAGAGCATGAACTGGGTTCTTTATATTGCGGTACCCTTCACACCGCTGGTTCTTGAACGATTTGGATTTTACGAACACCTGCGGCACAAAAAAACCAGTACTGCGATGTGGCAGGTCCTGCGGGCGCTCGTGGTGATTGTCCTGATTCTCGGAATCTTCGCCGTCTTCGCCAAACAAACGGATACCAGACGCCTGGTTCTTGGCGTGGGTTTGATCCTGGTTTTCTTCCTGCTAGTGGTGCGGGATCGGACTACCCATATCTGGCTGAGACGGCAAATTGAAAGCGATGCCACCAAGGAACGGATCATCATCGCCGGATCGGGAAATGAAATGGCGGAGCTGCTGGCCGAACTGGATCCTGAAATCACCTCGGGGTGGAAAGTGGTGGATCATTTCGATCTCGGCACCCGTAGTGTCAGCGAACTCTTCGCCCTATTGAAGGAACAGTCCGTGAGCCGGGTCGTTTTTTCCGCCAAAAACACCGAGTTTGAAAAGGTGGCCCGGGCGGTGGAGGCGTGTGAACTGCAAGGGGTGGAAGCATGGATCGCGGCCTCCTTCATCCGCTCTCAAATCGCGCGACCGGTGTTCGACGTGATCGGGAACAAACCAATGTTGGTGCTGCGCTCGACGCCGGAGTTGTCGTGGGAGCTGCTCTGCAAGGAGGTTTTCGACCGGGTCGCCGCGTTGGCCATCATTCTGTTTTCCCTGCCGTTGTGGATTTTCACCGCCATTGGCATCGCGATCAAGAGTCCCGGAGCTCCGATCTTTTTCTCACAGATGCGGGCGGGGCGCTACGGCCAGCCGTTCCGGATGTGGAAATTCCGGACCATGGTGGCTAACGCGGAGGAGATGCTCGACCAGATCAAGGAGGATCACGGCAACCAAATGGAGGGGCCCGTTTTCAAATTGAAACACGATCCCCGAATCTTCCCGTTCGGCTCATTCCTGCGAAAATACAGCCTCGACGAACTCCCGCAACTGCTCAACGTGGTGACAGGTGAGATGAGCCTGGTCGGTCCGCGACCACTGCCGGTTTATGAAGTGGAAGCGTTCTGCGAGCTTTCCCACCGCCGCCGCCTGAGCGTGAA
>JBEDKU010000830.1:0-3128 GCA_041172045.1 Verrucomicrobiota bacterium
CCCGGCAGCTTCATCCGCGTGCGGGAAGGCGACCTCATCGAGTTCCATCTCGGCAACCACCCGACGAGCAAGATGCCGCACAACATCGACCTGCACGCCGTCACCGGCCCCGGCGGCGGCGCGGCTTCGTCGTTCACCGCGCCGGGTCACCAGTCGCAGTTTTCCTTCAAGGCGCTCAACCCCGGACTCTACGTCTATCACTGCGCCACCGCGCCGGTCGGCATGCACGTGGCGAACGGCATGTATGGACTGATTCTGGTGGAACCCATGGCCGGACTGCCCAAGGTGGACCGCGAATACTACGTGATGCAGGGCGATTTCTACACGGCCGGCGCGTTCGGCGAGGAAGGCCTGCAATCCTTCGACCAGACCAAGGCCGTCAACGAGCAACCGAGTTATGTCGTCTTCAATGGAGCGGTCGGATCACTTGTCGGCGACAAGGCGCTCAAGGCGAAGGTCGGGGAGACGGTGCGCCTCTTCGTGGGCAACGGCGGACCTAACCTGTCCTCCTCGTTCCACGTCATCGGTGAGATTTTCGACCAGGTCTATCAAGAAGGCGGCGTCACACCGAACCAGAAGCATGTGCAGACAACCATGATCCCCGCAGGTGGATCGACGATCGTGGAATTCAAAACCGAAGTTCCCGGCACCTACATCCTCGTGGACCACGCGTTGTTCCGCGCTTTCAACAAGGGAGCGCTCGGGATGCTGAAGGTGGAAGGCCCGGAAAACCTAATCGCCTATTCCGGCAAGGAAGTTGACGAGACCTACCTCGGCAGCGCGATCCTCTCGCAGGATTCCACGGTCGAGGATCTGGAAAAGAAGAAGCGCGAGGCCATCAGCGCCGACCCGAAAATCGCCGGACTTTCCAAGGAAATCCTGATGGAAAAGGGCAAGCGCGTTTATACACAAACCTGCTTCGCCTGTCACATGACCACCGGCGAGGGCATGCCCGGCGTGTTTCCGCCGCTGGCGAAGTCCGACTACCTGATGGCCGACAAGGACCGCGCGATCCGTGCGGTGACCAAGGGTCTCGCAGGTCCGATCAAGGTCAACGGCAAGGACTACAACGGCGTCATGCCGCCCGTCGCCCTGAACGACGAACAAGTCGCGCAGGTGCTCACCTACGTCCGCAACGAGTGGGGCAACACCGGCGACATCATCACCGTGGATGAAGTCCGCAAGGTGCGTGCGGAATCCGCCCATTGACGTTCATGAAATTCCTCGCTCTCACCGCGTTGTTATTAGTCCCGGCCATCGGCTCCGAGTCGATGCCGGTGCCCGCCGGGATCTATCGACCCTTGTTCTCGGGGGAGAACGACCTGAAGGAAATTCCGGTCGCCGGATTCCAGCTCGAATCAACGCCGGTGACTAACGGGGAATTCCTCGACTTCGTCCGGGCGAACCCGCAATGGCAACGCTCGAAGGCGAAGCGGCTCTTCGCCGATGAAAACTATCTCAAGCACTGGGCCGGTGACACCGAACTCGGCCCCGCTTGTGATGCCGCCCAGCCGGTGACTTGGGTTTCGTGGTTCGCCGCGAAATCCTACGCCGCCTGGAAAGGCGGCCGCCTACCGACGACCGCCGAGTGGGAGCTGGCGGCGGGCGTAGGATTCACGCAGGAAGATGGATCGAAGGAACCGGAGTTTAAAAAAGCCATCGCCCGCTGGTATGGCACGCCCTCGCCCGCCGCCTTGCCAACCGCAGGTTCCGGCCGGGCGAATCTCCACGGCATCCGCGACCTGCACGGGCTGGTGTGGGAGTGGACCAGCGATTTCAACTCCGCGATCGTCACCGGCGACGCGCGCGGCGACACCGGCCTGGAGCGCCAGCTTTTCTGCGGGGCGGGCTCGCTAGGGGCCAAGGACACCTCGAACTACCCCGCCTTCATGCGCTTCGGCTTCCGCTCCAGTTTGAAAGCCGGCTACACCGTCCACAACCTCGGATTCCGCTACGCCAAAGACCTATGAAAACCCTCATCTCCATCATTCTGCTCACCGCCGGCCTTGTATGCGCCGGAGAAAAACCACCCTGCTGCCGCGAGAACGCACCCGCCACGCCGCTGGCCGACAAGTCGCTCTATCAACTCGATTCCACCTGGACCTCCGACGTCGGCAAGGACGTCAAACTCGGCGTGCTGCGCGGCCGCCCGCAGATCGTGGCGATGTTCTTCACCACCTGCGAATACGCCTGCCCGATCATCGTCGAGAACATGAAAGCCATCGAGAAGGCGATGCCGGAAAGCCTGCGCGACCAGGTGGATTTCCTGCTGGTGAGCTTCGACGTCGAGCGTGACACGGTGGAGGCCCTGAAAACCTATCGGGCGAAGAAGGAACTCGCCACCGCCCGCTGGACCTTGCTCCGCGGCAAGGAGGACGACGTGCGCGAACTCGCCGCGCTGCTCGGCATCAACTATCAGCGCGACGCGCGGGGACAGTTTTCCCACTCGAACACCATCAGCGTGCTCAACGCGGAGGGTGAGCTCGTTTTCCAACAGACTGGCCTGAACAAGGACTCAAAGGAAACCGTCGCCGCGATTGAAAAGATGCTGTCCGCCAAAACTCCATGAGCTTCCCCGCCTGCCGCCACGCGAAACGCAAACCCAAGCCCGCCGTCCAATCCCTCGTCTGGCTCGGCAGCGAACCTTACCGCCTGTTTTTCCTCAGCGGCATCCTGTTCAGCATCGCCGGCGTGGCGATGTGGCCGTTGTTTTTCGCCGGACACTTCCCGTTCTATCCGGGCGTCAGCCACGCGCGGGTGATGATCGAGGCCTTCGGCGGCGCGTTCGTGGTCGGATTTCTCGGCACCGCCGGCCCGCGAATGCTGTCCGCGCCGCGGCTGAAGCCGTGGGAGCTGGTGATCTTGTTCGCCCTTCATTTGGGAAGCGGCCTGTGCCACCTGCGCGGACTCACGACCTGGGGCGACGGGTTGTTCCTCATGTTGTTAGTCTGCTTCACCGCCTCGCTTGGAACGCGGCTGATCTTCTTCCGCAAGGAATGGCCACCGCCCGCGATGCTGCTGGCCGCCACCGGCCTCATCTGCGGAATCGCCGGCACGGTGGTCTGGCTGAATCCGATCTGGGTGGCGGATCCGCGCATCCAGCGACTCGCCGGACTGCTGCTCTATCA
>JBEDKU010000831.1:0-7064 GCA_041172045.1 Verrucomicrobiota bacterium
CCTTCAAGTCCACCGCCACCGTCACCGCCATCGACGACCCCAACCGCAAGCTCAAGCTCACCTTCGCCGATGGCAGTCGCAAGACCGTCAAGTGCGGACCCGAGGTGCGGAACTTCAACCAGATCCATATCAACGACCGCGTGAAACTCCTCGTCACCGAGGAAGTCGCCATCTTCCTCGATAAGAGCGCCAAGCCTGGAGCCACCGGCACCGGAGTCGTCGCCCTCGCCCCGCTTGGTGCCTAGCCCGGAGTCGTCATGGCGTATCCCGTGCAAGCCACCGTCAAGATCACCGCCATCGACACCGCCACCCGCAAGGTCACCTTCGTCACCAAGTCTGGCAAATCCGAGACGGTGAAGGCGAGCGACCACATCGACCTCAACAAGGTCAAAGTCGGCGACAGCGTCACCATCCGCCAGACTGAAGCCGTCGCCGTCAGCGTCGATAAACCCTGACAATAAGAAGTGGCGACATCCCTGTGGCCACAAGACCCATGCATTCACACGCGGGCGGCACCCAAGCGCCGCCCGCGTCCCCCTCCGAATCTCCTGCTAGTAAAACACACAATACACACGTTAAAATGAAACCAATCAGACAAGTCTTCGCGCTCGCCTGCGGGCTGGCGTTCATCAGTTCCGCCGCCCAGGCGCAGGACAAGAAGCCGAACATCCTCTTCATCATGGGCGATGACATCGGAATGTACAACATCGGTGCCTATCATCGCGGGATGATGGCCGGGAAAACCCCCGCCCTCGACAAGATGGCGAAGGAAGGCATGCTCTTCACCGACTACTACGCGGAAGCGAGTTGCACGGCGGGCCGCGCCAACTTCATCACCGGCGAGCTGCCCATCCGCACCGGCATGACCACCGTCGGCCAGGCGGGAGCTCCCACCGGCCTGCCGGCCGAGGCCTGCACCATCGCCACCGCCCTCAAGGCGCAGGGCTACGCCACCGGCCAGTTCGGCAAGAACCATCTGGGCGACCGCAATGAATTCCTCCCCACCGTCCACGGCTTCGACGAGTTCTTCGGCTACCTCTATCACCTCGACGCGATGGAGGACCCGGCGCATCCGAACTATCCGCAGAACCTGCTCGATAAGGTTGGCCCCCGCAACATGGTCCACTCCTGGGCCACCGACGTGGATGATCCGACCGAAATGCCTCGCTGGGGCAAGATCGGAAAGCAGAAGATCGAGGACGCCGGCACGCTCTATCCGAAGCGGATGGAAACCGTCGACGACGAGATCCGCGACCTCGCCCTCAAGTTCATCGACAAGGCCAAGGCGGACAACAAGCCGTTCTTCTGCTGGCTCAACCCCACCCGCATGCACATCGTCACCCACCTCTCGGAAAAGTGGAACGCGACGCGCACCGCCGAGAACGGCTGGTCCGAACAGGAAGCCGGCATGGCCCAGCTCGACAATGACATCGCCATCGTCCTCCAGAAGATCAAGGACATGGGCGAGGAGGACAACACCATCGTCGTCTTCACCACCGACAACGGCACCGAGTCGTTCACCTGGCCCGATGGCGGCATCACCCCGTTCGCCCAGTGCAAAGGCACCATCATGGAAGGCGGCTTCCGGGTTCCCTGCATCCTGAAATGGCCCGGCAAGGTTCCTGCCGACACCGTGCAGAACGGCCTGATGTCCGGCCTCGACTGGTTCCCCACCTTCCTTGCGGCGGCGGGCAATACCACCATCTCTGCCGACCTGCTCAAGGGCGCCAAAATCGGTGATCGCACTTACAAGAACCATTTGGACGGCTACGACCAAACTGCAATGATCACGGGCAAGGGACCATCCACCCGCCATGAGATCTTCTATCTGGGCGAAAGCACCGTCGGCGCCATCCGCATCGACGACTACAAATACCGCTTCATCGACCAGCCCCAAGGCTGGCTGGGTACCAAGCTGACCGTGGACGTGCCCTACATCACCAACCTGCGCCTCGATCCGTTCGAGCGCGTCGGCTGGCCGAACAACGGCACCAAGGAGGGCGCGCAGCAATACTTCGACTGGTTCAAATTCCAGTTCTGGCGCTTCGTGTTCGTCCAACAGGTCATGGGCAAGCAACTCCAAACCTTCCTCGACTATCCTCCCATGCAGCGGGGTGCGAGCTTCAACCTGGAAGCCGTGAAAGCCGAGATGGCCACCCGCATGGCACAGGCTGAGAAAGCCGGCAAAGGCACCGGCAACTGACCCGTTTCGATCGTGAAACCGCGGGCCGTCTCCCACCCGGGAGGCGGCCCACCATAAGGAGTGGCGACATTCCTGTCGCCACAAACGCCAAACCTTTGGTGACTCCCATGAAATCCAACAGATTCATCCCGCTGAGAGGAATGGTTGCCGTGGCCCTGCTGGCCGCCCCGTCGTTCGCCGGTGCCCAGCAAACCACCGGCGCGCCCGGTTCCCCCCACGCCACGACGACCATCGATGGCAAACAACTCCCGCCGCCCGATCCGAAGTTCGGCGGCATGATCAAGGACAAGGCCACGGAGTCCACCCCGTGGTGGGCTCCACGCGTGGTGCCGCCGCCGGGCGCGCCTAACGTGCTGCTCATCATGACCGATGATGACGGCTTCGGCGCGCCTAGCACCTTTGGCGGAGTCATCCCCACACCGGCCCTCGACCGCATCGCGATGAACGGGCTGCGTTACACCAATTTCCACTCCACCTCCCTCTGCTCGCCGACGCGTGCGGCCTTGATCACCGGGCGCAACCACCACTCCGCCGGCTTTGGCGTGGTGGGGGAGATCGCGACGGGCTATCCGGGTTACGACTCGGTCATCGTCAAGGCGAAGGGCACCATCGGCACCATCCTCAAGGAGAACGGCTACGCCACCTCGTGGTTCGGCAAGAATCACAACACCCCGTTCTATGAGTCGACTCCGGCCGGGCCTTTCAACCAGTGGCCGGTCGGCATGGGCTTCGAGTGCTTCTACGGCTTCGTCGGTGGCGATGCCAGCCAATGGCAGCCGAACCTCTTCCGCAATACCACCGCCATCTATCCCTTCGACGGCAAGCCGCCGGGCACCTGGAACCTGACCACGGCCATGGCGGACGAGGCGATCCAGCACATCAAGACCCTCAAGGAAGTCGCCCCGCAGAAACCCTGGTTTGTCTATTACGTGCCCGGCGGCACCCACGCGCCGCACCATCCGACCAAGGAGTGGATCGACAAGATCAGCGCCATGCATCTCTTCGACGGCGGCTGGGAGAAGCTGCGCGAGACCATCTTCACCAACCAGAAGAAACTCGGCATCATGTCCGCGGACGCCAAGCTGACCGATTGGCCGGATGGACAGCCCGAGTTCGGCGGCGCCAAGCTGCCCAAGTGGGACTCGCTCGACTGGGAGCAGAAAAAACTCTTTATCAAACAGGCCGACGTCTATGGCGCCTATCAGGCTTACACCGACCATGAGATCGGCCGCGTCATCCAGTCCGTCGAGGACCTCGGGCAGCTCGACAACACGCTCATCATCTACATCAGCGGCGACAATGGCGCGAGCCCGGAAGGCATGGTCAACGGCACGCCCAACGAGTTCACCACCTTCAACGGCGTGCAAGTGCCGGTGAAGGACCAGTTCCTCTGGTACGAGTTCTGGGGCTCCGAGCGGACCTTCCCGCACTTCTCCGCCGCCTGGGCGTGGGCTTTCAACACGCCGTTCAAGTGGTGCAAGCAGGTGGCGTCCCACTTCGGCGGGACGGCTCAGGGCCTGACCATGTCGTGGCCCGGCCACATCATGGACGTCGGCGGCATCCGCACGCAGTTCCATCACATGATCGACATCGTGCCGACCATTCTGGAGGCGACCGGCATCCCGGCGCCGGAGACGATCAACGGCATCCCGCAGGATCCCATCGAAGGCACCAGCATGGTTTACACCTGGGACAAGGCGAACGCCGGCACGCCGACCAAACGCTCCACCCAGTACTTCGAGATGCTTGGCAACCGCGCCATCTATCACGAAGGCTGGGTCGCCTGCACCACCCCGGCCACGACCCCTTGGGAGTTGTCCTCCAAGCCCGCGCCCGACGTCATCACCGGTTACAAGTGGGAACTCTACAACGTCGCGGAGGATCCCACCGAGTCCATCGACCTCGCGGCGAAGATGCCGGACAAGCTCAAGCAGATGCAGGACATCTTCTATCTGGAGGCGGCGAAATACAACGTGCTGCCGCTCGACAACTCCTCGCTCTCCCGCTGGAACGCGCCGCGCCCGAACCTCACCGGCGGACGCACGGAGTTCTCCTACTCCGGACCCGTCGCCGGCATCCCTAACAGTGGCGCGCCGAGCATCCTGAACAAATCGTTCTCCATCACCGCCGCCGTCACCATCCCCGAGGGCGGCGCGGAAGGCATGATCGTCACTGACGGCGGGCGCTTCGGCGGCTACGGCCTGTTTCTGAGCAAGGGCGAGTTCGGCTTCGGCCGTGGCAAGGTGGTCTTCCTTTACAATCTGCTCGATCTCAAACGCACCGTCTGGGAAGGCCCCGAGTTGAGACCCGGCACCCACACCATCCGCTTCGACTACACGGTCGACGAGCCGGGCCTCGGCAAGAGCGGCAAGGGCGTGCTTTACGTGGACGACAAGGAGGTGGCCAAGAACTCCATGGAACACGGCACCCCCATCACCTTCCCCGAGGATGAAACCTTCGACATCGGCAGCGACACCCGCACCGGCGTCGCCTTGGTGGACTACCGTTATGAATCGCCCTTCACCTTCACCGGCACGATCAACAAGGTGAACTTCACCCTCAAGCCCTAACCAGGACACACGCGGAAAATGATGCTGTTGAGAAACGTGCTGGCCCCATCCCTCGTCGGGCGTTATCTGCTCGGCGAGGATCTGACCGGAGTCGCCGTTCCGGTCGCGCGCGTCCTTGGCATCGCGCTGGTCGCATTGGGGGTCGCCTGCTGGCCGGGCCGCACCGCGCTCTGCGGCATGCTGAGCTACGGCGCCGCCGTCACGTTGTATCTCGGCGGCATCGGCATCGCGGGCAGGTTCACCGGTATTCTGTTATGGCCGGCGGTCGTCCTGCACCTGTTGATGACGGCGGGATGCGCCACCTGTCTCTTCCGCAAGCCAAGCCCGTCCGCCCCGCCATAAGGAGTGGCGACATTCCTGTTGCCACCAGACCGGGATCGGTCGCGTCTCCTGATCACCCGTCTCCAGCTTCTATCCAAACCAACCATGAAAAACATCCGCACCGCCTTCCTCCTGCTGGCAGTCTCCATCACGACCACCCGCGCCCAGGACCCGCTGCCCTCGTGGAACGACGGGAAAAACAAACAAGCCATCACCGGGTTCGTCGCCAAGGTGACCCAGCCAGGCTCACCGGACTTCGTGCCCGTGTCGGAGCGCATCGCCACCTTCGACAACGACGGCACCCTCTGGTGCGAGCAGCCGCTGTATTTCCAACTCTTCTTCGCCCTCGACCGGGTGAAGACGCTCGCCCCGCAGCATCCCGAATGGAAAGACAAGGAGCCCTTCGCCTCACTGCTCAAGGTCGACTTGAAGGCGGCGCTGGCCGGTGGCGAGCGCGCCCTTGGGGAAATCATCATGGCCACCCACGCAGGCATGAGCACCGCGGAGTTCGAGAAAATCGTCAAGGACTGGATCGCCACCGCGCAACATCCCAAGTTTAAGCAGCCCTTCACCGCCTGCGTCTATCAGCCCATGGTCGAGCTGCTCGCCTACCTGCGGGCCAACGGCTTCAAGACCTTCATCGTCTCCGGCGGCGGCATCGAGTTCATGCGCCCGTGGACCGAGACGGTCTATGGCATCCCGCCCGAGCAGGTCGTCGGCAGCAGCATCAAGACCCAGTATAAAATGAAGGACGGCAAGCCCGTGCTCATGCGTCTGCCAGCCATCGATTTTATCGACGACCAGGCGGGCAAGCCCGTGGGCATCAACTCCCACATCGGCCGCCGGCCCATCCTCGCCTTCGGCAACTCCACCGGTGACCAGCAGATGCTCGAATACACCCAGGGCGGCCCCGGCGCGCGCTTGATGCTGCTAGTCCATCATGACGACGCCGAGCGCGAGTTCGCTTACGGCCCCGACTCCAAGATCGGCACCTTTTCCGAGGCGCTCATGGCGGAAGCCACCAAAAACAGTTGGAGCGTCATCAGCATGAAGGACGACTGGAAAACCATCTTTGCCTTCGAGGGAAAATAAAATCATCATCATCCCGCAAACAGATCATGAATACCCGATTAGTCACCACCGCCCTCGCCCTTGTCTCGCTTCCCGCCTTTGCCGGCAGCAGCGCGCCCGCCATCGACTCCACGGCCGTCACGGCCCCTGAATCCTCACCCTGGGAATTCCGCGTCGCCCTCTACGGCTGGGCGGAAGGCATCGAAGGCGACGTCGGCGTTCTCGGCAGAACCGCGCCGGTGGACATCAGCTTCAGCGACATCATCGAGGACCTCGACATGGGCTTCATGGGTGCCTTCGAAGTCGGCCGCGACCGGTGGAGCATCATCGCGGATTTCGTTTACGCGGACATCGGCGCCAAGGAGACCATCCGCGCCTTCACCGTGGATTTCAGCCAGGAACAGTTCCTCGGAAATTTCACCGTCAACTACGAACTCTTCAACAACGACGCCGTGACCATCGGGCTTTATGCCGGCGCGCGGGTGAACGCGCTCGACATTGATCTCAGTATCTCCGGCCCCTTTGGCTTCAATCCTAACCGATCCACCAGCGAATCCTGGGTCGATCCCATCATCGGCGCCCGTTTCGGCGCCGCTCTGTCGGAGAAATTCATTTGTTTTGCCTCCGGCGATGTCGGCGGCTTCGGAGTCTCGTCGGAATTCACCTGGCAGGCGCTCGCCGGATTCGGCTACCGCGTCACCGAAAACGGCACCATCGCCCTCGGCTACCGGGCGATCGGCACCGACTACACCAACGGCGGTTTCACCTATGACGTCACCGCCTCCGGTCCGGTGCTGGGCTACGAATACAAGTTTTAGTCCATCATCCGCCATAAGGAGTGGCGACATTCCTATCGCCACAAGACCCGAGTGGGACGCGACTCCTGACGAGCCACCTCC
>JBEDKU010000832.1:0-2914 GCA_041172045.1 Verrucomicrobiota bacterium
TGGATCACCCGCGTGCGGGCCTCCAATCGCGTTAGTTTCACTCCTGCCGTGGATCGTTTCGCCATTTCCTGCCACCAGAAGCCGCCGAAAACCGCGAATTGTCAAGCAAACTAAAGGATCCGGCGACTTCAAACGCTCCCCGCAATCAATGATCCAGCTTCAACTTCTTCAACTTCGGCTCGATCACAAACCTACAATACGAGTTCTTCGATTTGTTCTGGTTGTAATAATCCTGGTGATACTTCTCCGCCGGATAGAACTCGGCGGCCTTGGTGATCTCCGTGACGATCGGATCCTTGAAATTCGCCTGGGCCGCGGCCTTCGAAGCCTCGGCGGTTTTCTTCTGCTCGTCCGAGTAATAATAAATCGCCGAGCGATACTGGGTGCCGACGTCGTTGCCCTGGCGGTTGAGCGTGGTCGGATCGTGCAGGTCCCAGAACCAGGCGAGGACCTTTTCACAGGTGATTTTCTTGGGATCGAAGACGACATGCACCACCTCGGCATGGCCGGAGTCGCCGTCGCAGATCTGCTCGTAGGTGGGATTTTTCACCTTGCCGCCCATGTAACCGGAAGTGGCGGAGTAAACCCCGTCGAGCTGGCGATAGGCGGCCTCAATGCACCAGAAACAACCGGCTCCGAGCGTGATGGTTTCCGCACCGGCGGGGACTTCGGGCTGCTTGGCGGGTTGTTGGTCGGTGGCGGTCATGGCTTTTTGAGGTTCGCAGGAAGCGAGCGTGGGGATCAGGAGCAACAGCGAAAGCGCGAGTCGGCGGTTCATGGGCGTAGGATACACGAAATTGAATTTTGTTCCCGAAAAGATTCCTCACCACTCGATGCCCACGCCTTCTTCCGGAATGATGACCTGCTCGCTGATGCCGAGACGATCGGCCTCCATGAGCAGCCGCTCCACCGGCTCGTGGTGCGGTTCGTTCCCTAGCGGAAACGTCCCGTAGTGCATCGGGATGAGCGCCTTGGCCCCGAGATCCGCGAAGGCCCTAACCGCCTCTTCCGGATTCATATGGACGTCGCGACCGCTCGGCGACTCGTAAGCACCGATGGGCATCAGCGCGACATCGATCTCATACCGCTCGCCGATTTCCTTGAAGCCCTCGAAGTAGGCGCTGTCGCCACAGTGAAACACGCTCTTGCCACCGGCACGGACGATGTAGCCGCCGTAGTCGCGATGGGTGTCGTGGATGAAGCGCGCGCCCCAGTGATGGGAGGGCGTGTGGATGATTTCGAGCTCGCCGAAATTCAGCGCGTCCCAGATTTTCATCTCGTAGGTGGCGGGGAATCCGAGGCGCTTGACCAGCGAGCCGCTGCCCTTCGGCACCACGATGCCCTGGCGCGCCTGGAGGATTTTCAAGCTCGGCTTGTGCAGGTGGTCGAAGTGCGCGTGGGTCACCAACACCAGATCCACTTCCGGCACTCCATGCAGATCCAGGCCGGGCTTGCGCGAGCGTTTCACCGGGCCGTGCCACTTCGCCCAGTTCGGATCGACGATCACCGAATGCCCGTCGAACTGCAGGAAAAACGACGCGTGGCCGATCCAGGTGATACGCACTTTGTCATCGTCTGGCGGAGCGAGCACCGGCTCCAGCACATTGCCATGCACCCGCCGGAACATGCCCGGCACGATCCGGTGCCGCAGGAAGCTCAGATTCCGCTTCGGCCAGCCCTTGTGCGGCAGCAAGCCGGAATATCTGGCGGGCGGCGGCTTCATCGGTAAGGGCTCGTCTTCTTGCACAGTCTTTTGAGGGTAGTGGATGAATCGCGGGTGCGCATCGAAAACCTCAAATTCATTTCCCGTAAGCGGCTGCGATCTTTTCCGCCCAGTCCTTCGCCCGCTCGGCGAAACTCCGGTCATCCCCCGCGTAGAGGATGCCGCGGGAAACATTGATCACATCCGGCGCACCGCGGGCCGCGGCGGCGAGCGAGGCGAGATCCCCGCCCTGCGCTCCGAGACCGGGGACTAACAACGGTGCGTCCGGCATTTTCTCCAAAACATCCGCCGCGTTCGTCAAGCCGACGACGTAGCCCACATCCGTCGCGCGGCCTTCTTCCTTCGCCCGTTCGCCGAGCGCGGTGACCAGTTCGAAAACCGAACGCCCGTCCGCGAGCTTCTGCCTTTGGAAATCCGCCGAGCCGGGGTTCGAAGTCACCGCTAACAAGTAAATCCCCTTCCCCGCCCAGTCGAGAAACGGCTCGATGGAATCGTAGCCGAGGAAGGGATTGAGCGTGACAGCATCCACGTTCCAGCCGGCGAAATAGCCCTGCGCGTAGTATTTCTGCGTCTCGCCGATGTCGCTGCGTTTCGCATCCAGGATCACCGGGATGTCTTCCGGCATCCCGCCAAGCAGCTCTTCCAACAGCCGGATGCCCTCGATGCCCATGGCCTCGAAGTAGGCCATGTTCGGCTTGTATGCCGCCGCCCACTCCGACGTCTCCTCCACCACTTGTTTGAGAAAGTCGCGCGCCGCCGCCGCGCCGCCGTCACCCGGTCGGGGATCCAGCCCGACACACAGTCGGGACCCGGTTTGATCAATCCGTAGCTGAAGACGTTCCGCGTAGCGCATGGCGGGAGAATGCCCGCGCGCACGGATTTCGGAAGCGGAAAAATCTCGCGCGACCCCGCTTCGATCGTTGACGCCTCGAAACCCGCTTCATAGCGTTTTCTAATCTCACGTTAAATAAACCCCATGACCCCGTCCACCCGCGGATTCCGCGAGATGAAAGCAGTGGTAGTCCGTTTCGCTGGTGATTCCGGCGACGGAATGCAGATCGTCGGCGAGCGATTCACCGACACCAGCGTCACCGTTCCCAACTCCATCGCCACCTTCCCGGATTACCCCGCCGAGATCCGTGCCCCGATCGGCACCATCGCGGGTGTGTCCGCTTTTCAGGTCCACTTCGG
>JBEDKU010000833.1:0-2847 GCA_041172045.1 Verrucomicrobiota bacterium
TGGATCAACGTCGTCCCGCTCCGGCGACTGCGGATGTGGCTGCGACCGGGCCTCCGCCCCAGCGCAATCTCGGGCTGTTCGGCGTGCTTGTCGATTCCTCCTCCGCCACGATTCCGGCCGGACCGGGCGGGATCCTGGAGTTAGGGGCCGGCCTCCACCGCCTGGACTTCGACTTCGGGTTCCGCTCCGACAAGCCCGGTCTAACCGGGATGGATGACTCGGGGCAGAGCGCCGTGGATACGAAACTGCGCTGTCAGTTGGAGGGGATCGACGACCAATGGCAGGAAACGGACGCCGGCATGGGGCTCGTCTTCCAGGCGCTGGATGCCGAGGATCGCGTGATTTCGCAATGCCGATTTCCCATCGTTGGTCGCAGCGAAGGTTGGAAGAGCACCCTTGAGGATTCCTCCATGACCCGGCGCGCGGAGCCGGTTTACATTCCAACCGGTGCGAGGAGACTGAGATTGGTTTTAAACTCAGGCTCTCCCGAAACCACCGGATTTTTCGCCGTCGATTATTTCGCACTGGAACTCGCGGGGCGGCCGGGGGCGTCTCTTCTTGAAAACGGTGTCTTCACCTACAGCGCCCGGACCACCTCTCCGGCGGGGTCGCCGCCGGGTTGGCGGCGCGGTGGCTGGGATCCATCCATCGCCCGCATGATCCTGCGGAGCGATCATCCGGGCATCGGGTTGGTGGATGCCGACCAGACGAAATTCGGCGAGTGGAGCATGGAGCAGACCTTGAAATCCGGCGGCTGGCGCAGCGGGACTTATTCGCTGTTGTGGTATGAGGCCTACAACGTCATCGGCGGCGGCACCCACCGGGCGACCTATGTGAATGTCCCGCCGGGAGACTATACTTTCCGCGCCATCGGTCTCGCCGGTGAAGGTGAGACGCGCGGCGACGAGCTCAACCTGGGCATCCGCATCCATCCGCCGTTCTGGCAGCAGGTTTGGTTTCTGCCCACCTTGACCGCGGCCGGCGTCGCGCTGGTCTCCGGGATGATCTTCGCCGCGCACCGCCAGCGTTCGAAGCGCTCGCTGGAGCGGCTGCGTTTTCAAAACGCCTTGGAAAAAGACCGCACCCGCATCGCCCGCGACATGCACGACGACCTCGGCTCTCGGGTCACCTTCATCAACATGAGCGCCGCCATGGCCCAGCGCGACATCGAGCACGCACCGGAAAACGCCCGCCGGCATCTATCGAAAATGACCGCGTCCGCCCGCGACCTCATCGTCGCCATGGACGGACTCGTCTGGGCCGTCGATCCCACCCACGACACGCTCGACCACCTCGCCTCGCACCTCACCCGGCTGGCCGAGGAAATGTTCCGCGACACCGCCGTCCGCTGCCGGCTCGACATTCCCTCGTTGCTCCCCGCGCTGTCACTGGGTTCCGAAGTCCGCCACCACATCGCCATGGCGGTGAAGGAATCCTTCCACAACGTGCTCTGCCACGCCGGCCCCTGCGAGGTGTTCTTCTCAGTGGCTTTCAACGGTGATGAAATCCGCATCACCATCCGTGACACCGGCGTGGGCTTCGATCCGGCGGGTGACGAGCGGGGCCACGGCCTCGACAACCTCGCCGCCCGCTTCCAGGAAATCGGCGGCACCTGCAAGATTTCCTCGTCACCGGGGTCCGGGACCACCATCGTCTTGAGCTGCACGGTGAATCAACCCCACCAGGCAAAACCCTAGATGGCAGAAAGCCCCCACACCATCGCGATCATCGAGGATGATCCGTCACTCAGCGGCATCCTCACGGAAATCGTCACCTCCTCACCTTCGTGGAAACTCGTCAACACCTTCGCCACCGCGGAGAGCGCGCTTGAAGGCATGTCCGAGAGCTGCCCCGACGTCGTCCTGATGGACATCCAGCTTCCCGGCATGTCCGGCATCGAGTGCGTCGCCAAGCTCAAGGTGCTTCATCCCGAGGTCATGGTGCTGATGGTCACCGTTTACGACAACAACGAGCGCATCTTCGACGCCCTCGCCTCCGGGGCCTCCGGCTATCTGCTCAAGCGCGACGCCCCGGCCAAACTTCTCGAAGCCCTCGACGACCTGCTCGCCGGCGGCTCGCCGATGTCCAGCGCCATCGCCCGCAAGGTCGTCCAGCATTTCCAAAAAGCCCCGCCTAGCAAAAACAAGGATCACGACCTAACGACTCGCGAGACGCAGATTCTCGAGCTGCTCGTCAAAGGCAGCCTCTACAAGGAAATCGCCTGGGAGCTCGGCATCGGCTTCGAAACTGTCCGTTCGCACATCGACAACATTTACAAAAAAATGCACGTCCGCACGCGCACCGAAGCCGTGGTGAAATTCCTCAGCCCGTAAGCAGGCCGCATCTCACTTTCCGCCCTTCGGCTGCGTGAACGCCAGCGGCGACACCCGCTCGTGATAGACCTCGCCCGCCGGCGTGAGCGAGCCGTCCTTGCGGACCAGTTGGCGCGCGTCCTCCACCCAGTTGTAGAGCGCGTAACGTTCCACGAACGGCGTCTCGTCGAGCATCTTGATCATCGCCGCGACGGCCGCCTTTTGTTCCTTGGCGTCCGGATCCGGGGCGTTGGTCCAGTTCGCGCCGTTGTTCCATTCCGTCACCCAAAGCGGCCGTTTCACCCGCTCGTGGACGCCTTTGAGGAATTGATAGAACTGCTCCGCCGCGCCCTTCGCGTCGCCCGGATCGGCGGTGGCGCGGTAGTAGTGCACCGGCACGAAATCCACCCGCAGCCCGGTGCTGTCCGCCTTGTCCATGAATTCGTACAACCAGTTCAGCCCGCCGTCGGAAGGGGCGGGCGCGCCGACCCGCAGGCCGGTGGCGAGCAGGTCAGGCCAGCCTTGGATGGCGTCG
>JBEDKU010000834.1:0-3021 GCA_041172045.1 Verrucomicrobiota bacterium
ATCCCTATGAGGTAAAAACCTTTATCGACGAGGATTTCAAAAAGACTCCATCACTCGAAAACTGGACGCAGCTCGATTACAACGACGCGGCGTGGGAAAAATCCGCACTGCCCATCGTGCATGGTGGCGAACGCCAAGCGGGCGAGAATCTTATGCTGCGCAAAACCTTCGTCGTCGAAAATCCCGGCAAGTGGTCGAGGGCGATGCTGAACCTGGAAACCGTCGTGCCTTCCGGCGTGCTTTACGTGAATGGAAAGCCGTTTGAAGTCTTCCGCTCGCCGAAGCCGCGGCAGATCGACATCCGCTCGGCGCTGAAGCCCGGCATCAATGTCATCGCACTGCAAATCGACAGCTACACCGTCGCGGATTCGCAGGTGATGACGCACACCGCCACGGACAAAAACACCGGCTGGTTAGCCGGCAGGATTCATCTCGATCTCTTGAATCCCGAAGCCCTCGACGACGTCTATGCCTCCACTTCCAAGATTTCGCCGGACGAAGCGGAACAGAAGATCGAGGTCACTTGGCACAGCTCCCGCGACGGCATTTTCAAGGGAAAAATCCGTATCAGCCTGGCTCCGTGGTTTCCTCACGAAACCGCGCCAGTGATAGTGGAGGAAATTCCAGTCGAGGCCGTCCCGCAGATTGAAAATCGCGTGACGCACATTTTGAAAGTTCCCAAGCCGGACTTGTGGACCGCCGATTCCCCGAATCTGTATGTGGCGAAAGTGGAGCTCCTCGACAAAGCCGGAGCGGTGATCGACGACTGGTCCGTGACCACCGGGATCCGCACCGTGTCGCAAGACGGCGGCGTTTTCCGCATCAACGGCCATCCGGAAATCCTTCGCGCACCCTTGTTGTTCGGTTGTCGGACGCCCGTGGAAAACATCTCGAAATTGGATAAATGTCCACCGTTAGAGAATCTTGTGCAGGAGCTGACCATGATCAAGCGCATGAACGGCAACGGCGTGCGGATGAGCGTGCACGACTCGAAATCGGGTGGCATCAATGATCCGCGGATTGCGGAAATCGCCGACCAGATGGGCCTCATGCTCATCTGGCAAACCTCCGCTTGGTTGCGCGAGGGAAACGTCTTCGGCATGGATTTCGATCTGCTCAGCGAGGACGTGCATCTGGTGCGAAACCATCCCTCCATCGTCATCTGGCAGTCAGGAAATCATCTCAAATGGCATGGCTTGAAAAATGCCATGATGGCGTATCGCAAGATCTACGAGGCCATCACCCGCTGGGATCAGACGCGCCTGATTTCACCGAGTGCGGACTATCGTTTTCTGACTCCCCCGAATGACGAGGGCACACTCGACAACAACGGAAAGCCCCTCAAAATGGACCCTATGTGGACCGCGCCACTCATCACGCGCGGCAGCATGGACTATGTTTGTGGCTACGGAAACACCTGGACGACCCTGCGGAAATGGCCCGACTATGCGGACGACGAAAAACCGCTCCTCTCCAAACCGCGTGCCTTCCAACGCAGTTTCATCGAAAGCAAGGAGCGGGCCTATTTCAACTTCGAGCATGACGAATCCGCGGGGCAGCCGAATTGGTCCCTGATCAAAGGTCAGCCTTACTACCACCTCGCAAGCTATGAAGCCGAATACGACGTCGGCAGTATTGGCAGACAGCTCACCTTCGACGAATGGGATGCAAGCCAGGCGTGGCAGGCGCTGATCGCCTATGAATCCATCAAGAAAATGCGCTTGTTGGATTACGATGGATTCAGCTGGTGCAACTTGCGAGGTGGGCCAAACATGGCGACCTATCAAAAGCCCCTCATCGATTACGATGGCTACGCGAAGCTGGCCTTCTACGCCCACCACACCGTCTTCCAAAACTCCTTCGCAGGCAGCGAGAACGTCGATGTGGTCTATGGTCCCGGAGACCAGATCACACCGGTGATTTTCAACTTGGGAAAAGCACGGAGGGTGTCGCTGACCGCAGAACTCAAGACGCCAAGCGGCAAGATCATCGACTCCAAAAAACTCGGGCAGTTCTCGCTGGAAGGCGGTCGCACCGTCACTCGCGCCACCCCATTTCGCTTCAGCGATCAACCGGACGGCAACTACGTCGTGAACTACGTGCTGGAATAAAAATCAATGAAACTCCCTTTACTCCTCTTTCCGCTCATCAGCGGACAACTCTTGGCGGCCCCCCTCACACTCACCGTAACCCCACCCGCCGCTCCGGATGCCGAGGGTTTCAAAATGGGCACCGCTGTGAATCCGAAAGGAGAAACGCTGGGCCTGAATTCACAATCACTCCTGTTGAACGGAAAACCCTGGATGCCAGTCATGGGCGAGTTCCACTATTCCCGGACTCCCGAAAGCGAGTGGCGCGATGAACTCCTGAAGATGAAGGCGGGCGGCATCGATATCGTGGCCACCTATGTGTTCTGGAACCATCATGAAGAGGAGGAGGGTAAATGGAATTGGAGCGGGCAAAGGGATCTCAAGCGCTTCATCCAGCTTTGCAAGGAAGCCGATCTGAAAGTGTCCGTCCGTTGCGGTCCATGGTGCCATGGCGAGGTGCGCAACGGCGGCGTCCCGGATTGGGCCATGTCAAAAGGTTGGAAGCTTCGCACCAATGATGCGGCTTACCTTGCTCACGTGAAGGTAATCTATCAACAGATCGCCACGCAGCTCAGCGGTCAGCTCTGGAAGGACGGTGGACCCGTCGTCATCCAGGTGGAAAACGAATACCGCGGCCGCGCGGAGCATTTGCTCGCGCTGAAAAAGATCGCCCAAGAAGTCGGGATCGATGTGCCGCTCTACACGCGCACCGGTTGGCCGGATCTCACGTCGCCGATTCCATTCGGAGAAATCGCGCCGTTGTATGGTGCCTATGCCGAAGGATTCTGGGATCGCAAACTCACGTCCATGCCCGGAAATTATTGGGCCGCGTTCCGATTCATGAAGGTCAGGACGGACACCGCCATCGCCACCGAAGCGCTCGGCGAGCGGGCGATCAAAGACGGTGCGGATGCGGAAGATTATCCATTTC
>JBEDKU010000835.1:0-3298 GCA_041172045.1 Verrucomicrobiota bacterium
AACCGTGATCGGGCTGGCGGTCAGGCTGCCGTTGACCAGCAGTTTGCCGGCGGTGACGGAAGTTGTTCCGGTGTGCGAGCAGGTGCCCGTTAGCACCAGCGTGCCGCCGCCGGTCTTGATGATGCTGGCGGTACCGCTGCCGTTGGCGACGCCCCCGGGGAAAGTGGTGGATTTCCCGTTTCCACCAATGCTGTAGGTGACGGCTCCGGTGTAAGTGGCGATCGACAAGCCGGACCCGGACAAGCCGGTGAGCGAGCCGAGGCTGTAAGTGCCGCCGTTGCGCGCGGCCAGCCCACGGCTGCCAAGATCGAAATCCGCGGCGGAGGATCCGTTGCTGCCGTTGAGGCGGAACGAACCGGTGCCTGACAGCACGACGCGACCGGCGAAATTGGATAGACTTCCTTCCAGATCGAAGGCGCTGGTGGAGACGAGGGTGAGCGTGCCCTCGCCCGAAACGGCCTTGATTCCGTGGCCGCCGCCGGAATTGCCGCCGATGATCGTGGAATCCGCCGTGACGACGACGGCGTTGAGCGGAGTGAGATTCCCGGTGTCCCAGATGCCGCCGGAGAGAGTCACCGCGCCGGCTCCGAGGGCGGAGGCGTTGGAAATAACCAACGTCCCCGCGCTGAGGGTCGTGCCGCCGATGAATCCGTTGGCTGAGGCAAGCGTCAGCGTGCCGCTGCCGTTTTTCACGAGGGTGGCGGCTCCGTCGATGCTTCCGACACCGCCGATCGAGTAGTTTTGGGTGGAATCCATCACCAGCGAGGCCGGGGCGACGGATTCGGTCAGATTGATGGCGGTGACGGCGGTGCCGTTGTCGAGGCGGGCGACGATACCGTCTTGATAGACGACGGACGAACCGGAGCGATCCCAGTTCAGGCTGGCGCGGTTCCAGTCCGCGTTGGCCGTGCCGCGCCAGGTGGCGATGATTTGCTCCGGCGCCCAGTTCAGGATGATCGAGTTGCCGGAATTCACCAAAGTGAAGGCTCCGTAGCTGCCGGGCGCGTGAGCGAGCGTGTCGTTGCTGATGCTGCCGAGCGTGAAGCCACCGCTGCGGGTGGTGGCGGTGAGAATCGTCCACGAGCGGGCGTTGGCCCAGAAGGGCTGCGAGAAATCCACGCCGCCGCCGGGGGCGTCGAAAACAAGATCCAGCATGGCTCCGGGCGCGATGTCAACGGCTGCGGCGGCGATGGTGTCGAAGGACCCCGGAGTTACGGAATTTCCACCGGGACTCCACGAAACGCGGGCCGAAGACGCGTAGGACAAGCTGCCGGTAAGGGTGGAACCAGGGGCGGGATCGTGACTGCCGACGATACTGATAGTTCCCGCCACCGTCCCCGCTCCGCGCAAGGTCTGGGTGCTGGAAACCACCGCTCCGGATGCCAGTGCCGAAAGGTCGAGCACCGCGCCTGACGCCACTTGAAGAAGGCCGGATGAGGCGGGCCACGCGGTGCCGGAAGCCAGCGCGAGCGTGCCGCCGGAAACGATGACCGGACCGCTGGTGGCAAGCGTCGAGTAAACCGTTAGTGATCCGCTGCCGGACTTGGTGAGACCGCCTGCCCCACCGAGCGAGCCGCCGCTGAAGGTATAAGGAAGCGTGGAGGCGACCGTCACCGAGGCAGGGGCGAGCGTGCCGGAAATATCGACCGCCGTGGTGGCGGCGGTGTCGTCGAACAGGACGGTGTCGCCGGGGAAGAACACATCCGGCAGGGTGGCGGCATTGGTCCAGTTGACGCTGGTCTGGAGGTCCCAGGCGGAGTTGGTACCGGTCCATTTCAACGAAGCGGGCGCACGGTCGGTCAGGATGAGGCCGGTGTTGACGATGCCGGGCGGGAGCACCTGCGAGGAACCGATGAGGTTGAGCGTGCCGTTGTTCGTAAAGGTGCCGGTTGTCGAGAAATTGGCGGGAGCGAGGACGCGGAAGTAACCGTTGTTTGTCACATCCCCGTTGAAGACAGGGCTTCCGGCGGCGATTTCGACGAGACCGTCGTTGGTGAGCGCTCCGTTGAGCGTCCCCAGCCCCGCGAGTTTTCCGCTATCGGCGATTTGCAAGGTGCCGGTGTTCAGAGTTCCGTCGAGCTTCAGCATCGCGCCGCCGTTCACACGCGCGGTTTTGGTGGCGGGATGGGTGAAACCGCCGGAAATGACGAGCGTGCCCGCTTCCACGGTGAGATCGCCATTGAGGTTCCCGGTTCCCGAAAGCGTCCACGAGCCTTCGCCGGTTTTCACCAGGTGGGTCAGTCCGTTCGTCTGTTCTGAGAGAGTGCCGGCGAAGGTCGCGTCGCTGCCGCGGGCTCCGACGCGGTAGGTGATGGCGCGCCCGCCGACAGTGCCGCCCTTGAGCGCGGAGGTCGCGGTTCCGGAGAGCTCGCCAAAACTCACGATGGTACCGATGCCGGAGTTCAGGTTTCCCGCGTAGTAGGCGGTGACGCCGGAGCCGAGCGAGAGCGCGGCGGCGGGAAGTCCGGGCCAGTTGTAATCGAGCGCCATCCGAAAATCCGCGCTGCCGGAGACGGCGGTGGCCTCGACCAGACCGGAGAACGCCGACCAGTCGCCGAGGAGCGACGCGCGTGAAGCCCCCGACGGCAGGCGGAAGCGGAAGGTGCCGCTGCCGGTGAGCTTGCCGCCGAGATCGCAGCGGGAGTCGGCTTCCAAGGTGCCGATGGTCCCACCGGGGACATCCAGATTCCAAGGCGCGCTATTGTAGGTGTTGATGTTCGAATACATCCGGAGCGTGGCGTTTTCCAGACTGACATCGCCGGTGCCGAGGCCGCCGACGTTGGCGGTGTCGTTGGAGAGTGAGACGACGCCGCCGGTGATGGTGTTGAGTCCGGAGTGGCCGTTTGCCTGCGTGATGGTGAGCGTGGACGTGCCGGACTTGGTGAGCGACATGGGACCTGAGAGGCCTCCGGTTCCGGCGAGGGTGAAATTTTTGGTGCCACCGAAGGTGACGGAGTTTGCTTCCAAAACGCCTGTGAGGGTAGCGCTGGTGGTATTGGAGCCGGTGGCGTCGAAGACGACCGCGTCGCCAGTGCCGAAAGCGGTGGCGGTGGTGTTTTCCTTGAAGGAAGTCGTTAGTGCGTTGTCCCAGGTGTTCGCCGCGGCGCTGGAGCCGCCGGCCCAGACGATCGCGCGCCCCGATGACGGTGGCGGCGGCGGAAAATCCGGAAGTTCCAGACTGAGGTAGTCATACATCACGTGGCTTGAGAAACCCGGGTCGCCGGTGAAGCGGAAGGTGAACGTGTTCGATCCCACCCGGAGTTTCGAGACAGGGACTGGAATTCTAACAAAAGAGTAT
>JBEDKU010000836.1:0-3010 GCA_041172045.1 Verrucomicrobiota bacterium
TATAAGAGACAGCTCCTGAATCTCCGGCGGATTCCCCTCCGTGCCAAACGCCAGTGATCCTCCCAGGCGCTTTTTCTGCTCCAGGGGGAAGTCCACATAACCGACGGTCAGATCGCACGGGCCGATGGATTGCAAGGTTTCCACCCAAGCCAGCGCGGCTTCCGACGTGGCGGTGAAATTGAACGCGACGAATACCTTGAGCGGCCGCACGCCGCGGGTCCACGACTCGAATGGCGCGGACTCCCTCACCACCAGCGTGGGCACCGCCGCGCGCTGCGCCGTGCGCTCCGAGACGCTGCCTAGCAGCCAGCGTTTCACCGCGCGTTTTCCCAGCGAGGAGACGACCACCAGGCGGCAGGACTTCGGCATCGCCCGCCTGACGAGTTCTTCGTCAGGACTTCCCTCAAGCATCACGTCGCGCACGACCAGTCCCCGAGCCCGCAGCGGCTCCGCCGCCGCTTTGAGCTTCTTCGCCAGCGTCGGCTCGGCGGGCACCGCGCTCACGTGAGCGAGTTCCAGCGGGAGATCCCATTGTTTCGCGAGGCAGCAGGCGACATCCGCCGCCCGCGTGGCGGCTGGCGAGAAGTCGGTGCCGCAGAGCACGCGTGGGGACCCGCTTTTTGATCGGTTCGTTTTCATGGTTTTCGATGGGTTGATGGAGAATCGAGGACAACTTCCCGGCGGCGGTAAATCGTGTGATAGACAAGTCCGACCAAGACCGATCCACCGACGAGATTTCCAAGCGTGACGGGAACCAGGTTGTGCCACACGTCGCCAGCGCCGATCTCCGCACCAAGGAAAATGCCGAGCGGAATGAAATACATGTTCGCCACGCTGTGCTCGAAACCGGCGGCGACAAACGCGGAAACCGGAAAAATGATCGCGAGAATCTTGTCGGTCACGCTGCGCCCCGCCATCGCCAGCCAGACTGCCAGGCAGACCAGGACGTTGCACAGCACGCCACGGAGGAACGCCTCCGCAAATGGCAGCGCGACCTTGGCTGTGGCGAGCGCCACCGCCGTGCCACCGACGGCACCACCGCCTAACCGCGCGTGCCCGGAAAGCGCCACAATTCCCGCCAGGCCCGCCGCGCCGATGAAATTCGCCACATAGACAATGGCGAAATTCGCGAGCAGCCTGCCAAGCGTGATCCGCCCGGCGACACAGGTCATCACCAGCAGGTTGTTGCCCGTGAAAAGCTCGGCACCGGCAACGACCACCAGGATCAGTCCGAGTGAGAAAACCACGCCCGCCAGCACCCGTGCTGCCGCAAAATCCAGTCCGCCATCACTCAGCACCAGCGTGGCGAACATCGCGCCCAGCCCGATGAAGCCGCCTGCCAGCACGCCGAGCGCGACCATGGAGGTGAACGGCAGGTTCGCCTTCGTCACACCGACCGTCTCCACCCGCTCGGCGATCTCGCGCGGCGAATAACAGTCGAAGCCGAAGATCTCAGCCATGGCCGTTTTCTCCTTCCATCTTTTCGACGCGCACGGCGACCACCTTGTATTCCGGCGTCATCGCCTGCTTGTCGCGGCCTTGCCCGGTGAGCCGGTTCAGCGCGGCTTCCGCCGTGTGGAAACTCGCGAAGAGTTCGCCCGTTTTGACGCGAGGATCGACGCGCAGCGGCATTTCCACCGCGCCCTGGCGGCTGGTGACACGGACACGCCCGCCATCATGCAGGTCGAAGCGCGTGGCGTCGGCGGGAGAGACATCGAGCGTGTCGGTGAGGCGGAACTCCCGGTTCGGCGTGCGTTGGGTCATGGTGCCCGCGTTGAATTGATAGAGCGTGCGGCCGGTGGTGAGCAGGAACGGATAGTCCGGCGTCACGGCCTCGGCGGATGGCTGATAATCGATGCGCTGCAACGGCGCGGTTTTGGAACCGGCGAAGGTTCCGGCGTGAAGAATCTTCGTGCCGGGATGGGTCTTGTCCGGACACGGCCACTGCAAGCCGCCGCTTTCAAGACGGGCGTAGGTGATGCCCGCGCCGGCCTTCCAGACGCCGCGGACCTCGTTCCAGATTTCCTCGGCGGAGTGGAATGAAAACGCCTTGTCATGGCCCATCGCCCGGGCGACGCCACACACGATTTCCCAATCCGCCCGCGCATGGCCTGGTGGCGGGACCACCCGGCGGACCCGCTGCACGCGGCGCTCGGAATTCATGAAGGTGCCGTCTTTTTCAAACGGCGAGGCGGCGGGCAGGAACACGTGGGCGAAGTCACGCGCGAGGTCGTTTAAAAACAGATCCTGCACCACCACGAAATCAACCGCGCCCAGAGAGGCCCGCGTCCGGATGCGATCAGGATTGGTGAAGGACACGTCGTAACCGATCGCCCACAACGCCTTCAGTTCGCCACACCCGGCGGCATCGATCATTTCCATCAGGTTGAGCCCCCGCTCGGCAGGCAGCGGCGATTCCCAAGAGGCGGTGAAGGCATCACGGCCTTGCTCCAGCGGAATAAAGCCGGTGAGATGCCCCGGCTCGCAGCCCATGTGCGCGGAACCCTGCACGTTGTTCTGACCGCGCAGCGGGTTCACGCCGGATCCGGGCTTGCCGAAGTTTCCAGTGAGAAGTGCCAGATTCACCAGCGCCATCACGCTCTCGGTGCCTTGGATCTGCTCGGTCATGCCGAGGCCGTGGAACGCCATCGCCGGGGCGCTCGTCGCGTAGATCCGCGCCGCCTTGCGGATGTCCTCCGCGTTCACCCCGCAGATTTCCGCCGCCCGCTGGGGGGGCCACTCGCGGATGAATTTTTCAAACTCCGGTTGACCGCTTGCCCGCTCCTTCAGGGCGTTTTGATCTGCCAGAGATTCATCGAGAATGACATGGGCCAGTGCGTTGAGCAGCGGGATGTTGGTGCCGGGGCGCAGCGCCAGATGCACGTCCGCATAATGGGTCAACTCGGTGGCGCGCGGGTCGATGACAACCAGCCTGGCCCCGGCTAACACCGCCTGTTTGACGCGCGCGCCGACGACCGGGTGCGCCTCCGTCGGATTGCAACCGCAGATG
>JBEDKU010000837.1:0-4647 GCA_041172045.1 Verrucomicrobiota bacterium
TTCCAAAGTAGGCCGCGATGTCCGCTGGCTGGCCCGCATACATGTCCATGTATCGCTTTGGCGCGTGTAGTGGCGTGTGGGGAGCGTTCGGTGCAATGTAAGCGAAGAACGGTTTTTGTGCTGCGGCGCATTCGCTGATGAAACGTTTCGCCTCGCCGAAAAACACATCGGTGCAGAATCCTTTCGCGGGCACGATCTTGCCATTGTGGATGTAGCTGCCGTCGAAGTAGGCGTTGTCCCAAACATCAGGTGTCTGCCCCACCCCACCGCCGCCGTGACGATAAACCTCGGTGAAGCCTCGATCTTCGGCACGGTATGGAAAATTGTCCCCTAGGTGCCATTTACCGAACAGTCCGGTGGCATAACCCGCGTCCCGCAACATGGCGGCGATGGTGGTTTCGTTTTCCCGCAGCATCGAGCGGCCGTTTACCGTGTGCCAGACGCCGGTGCGGTCGGACCAATGTCCTGTTAGCAGCGCCGCGCGGGTGGGCGAGCAGGTGGGCGCGACGTGATAGTCCGTCAGGTTGGAAGACTTGGCGGCAAGCTCGTCGATGTGCGGAGTCTTGAGGACCGGATTACCGGTATGGCCGAGATCGCCGTAGCCTTGATCGTCGGTGATGATGAGAACGATGTTGGGGCGTTCGGCAGCCGCAAGGGCAAGCGGCAGGAACAGTGCGCTGAACAAGAATTTCATGGTGAATCTGGAATGTCGTATCTTAGCCGGTAGAACACGCGGTGCGGTGGTGCGACGGGAGGCGGCAGGGGCATTTCCGTGAGCGTGTTCGTGCCGATGCTTCCGGCACCGTAAGGCGACCATCCGCCCAGATTGGAGGATTGTTCGATCTGATAGCTCCATCCTGTTGGCACACGATGGCGGAGGATCAATCCATTCTGATCCTGGGCGCTGCTGGTCTGGAGCGCATCAGCCGCGGAGAGACCGGTGTAGATCGTGCGGGTAAAAGCACCCTTGATGGTGTTTCCGGCGACTATGCGCGAGCTGACGGGCGATGGCAGCATGCCGCCGGTGATGGCGGCGGCAGATGACGGGACGAAGCCGAGCAACTGCCATCGCGCGGTCCTGCCGTTGTAGGGTTTCCAGAAACCATCGGCGGGCGGACCGGAGGGATGGGCAAACTGGTAGAAGTTATCAGTGAGCACGAATGACTCTGCAGGCGTGCCCGTTAGGAAGAAAACCGCATCGTTTGCATCCGTGGCCGCGGTGCTGAAGGGAACGGTGGGATCTCCGGTAAACGCCTTGGTGAGCCAGCCGCCACCGGTGTATGTTCCGGTGCCGGCTGTCGCACGCGCGAAGATCAGATCGTGGGATGAGCCCTCGCTGGTCCAGATGAGCTGAAACGCGTAAAGGCCTGCGGGAAGCTTGAGGCCGGGTATGTCCAGAGCGTGCCAACCCGCAAACCACTCGAAGCTGGCGGAGTTGATGTCGTAGGACACGCCTGTAGAGGCGGGGCCATTGCCACTCCATGCGCCGATCCACAGGCGGAGCTTGTGATCGCCGGTGGAGATTTTGCGCCAGCTGTTGGTGCATTGCAGGTAGAGTTTGTCGAGGACGGTTTCTTCGCTGAGAGTGAAGGTTTGTCCGATGCCTTGTTTCTGGGTAGTGGTCCAGCGCACCGCGCCATTGACGCCCCCAGTGCTTTGGCCTGCGATGAGCCCGTCCGCAAGCGGGTCCTCCGCTACGGGCACATCCACGGGCGGCGGTGGGGCTGATTGAGAAACATTGTCCAGCACGAGCAGCGGACTCCATCCGGCGACGGGCACCGATGTGGTGGTGAACCATGACTGCTGTGATGGTCCTGCGTTTTCGGTGGGGCGTAGTGGGGTTTCATTGAGAGTGGCATACCAAGGCTTCACGACACCCGGCGTGCTTGCGGAGTATGCGAGCTTCGTCACGCCGCTGCGGGCGACTAGGCTGTGGGTGGCGATGCGGGTGCGGGCGGAGGACTCGGTGCCGATGACGAGGAAGTAACGTGTGTGCATGGACGCACCAGACTCCAGAACGACGGGATAACGCGCAGTGCCGACGCGGAGGTTCCGCCATGAGGTATCCACCGCAGGCAGCGGATTGGGGATGCTGGTTCCGGCGGCGCCATCACGCCAATCGGGCGTGCCGTCGATAAAACCGGCGGGACCGGACGGCGCGGTGTTTCCGAAAACAAGCGCGAGGCAGGGCGAATCGTTCGCATCGGTGGCGGTGAACGCGGCATAGCCGTCCGTGGTGGAGAGTGGCGTGACTTGTGGGTCACTGAAGAGCGCGGCGGAGCGGTCGATGCGCGAGCCTCCGGCATAGATGTAATGCTTCGGCAGGCTGCTGAGGCGCACTCCCATCCATGGGATGTTGAACCAATCGAGCGTCTCGGTGCCGGCGTTTTGGAAGACTTCCTCGATCTCAATGATGCCCGCGCCGCGATCTGTGATGCGTTGGAAGTGGATGAGGCCGGAGCGGTAGGCTGTGGGCACATGCGCGTGCTGCGCCCAGTTCACGGTGTTGAGGCGGCTGTCCGCAGCGTCGATGCGGGATGCGAGCATCGGGCTGTAGAAGGGTTTTGCTGAGTAGGCGGGATCATCCAGATAGATGCCTGCACCATGGATGAAGTAGGGGTTTTCCGTGGTGTCTAGCGTGCGATTGAGAGCGATGGGTTGGAAGACCTCGTCCATCCATGGCGCACGGTTCGGAGTAGCTCCGCTGCGGTATTGGGGGGCCATCCACTCCTGTCCGTTCACGCGGATGGAAAAAATCTGGCCGCCTTTTCCCACTCGCAACGTGTAGTCGCCGAGTTCGGACGAGTGGCCCTTGAGTGAGAACGCGAAGACATCGGTTTCCGGAAAAGCCAGCGCCCATGATGATGCGTCTGCCGGATCATAGACATTGGAGATCGTGGCGCGTGGGCCTGATGAGGTCCATGATTCGGACTGTGGGAATACCTTTGCGAAATCATAGCCCGCAGTGGATGCCGGGGCTGCGAGTTCCGCCGTCATCGGCACGATCACCTGCCCCGTGGAATTGTCTGCGGGATCGCGCCATGTGAAGGTGAGCGTGCCGGTGGCCTGCTGATTTCCAGATAGATTCGCGGTGTCGTTGTTGAACTGGATGACAAACGGTTGCCGTGCGGGGAGCTGCGTGGTCAAGGCGCGCGGAAGCGACCAAGAGTGGGAGAACGAACCGAGATTCGATTCACCGCTGATGCTGATGGCGGTGATTTCCAAAGATGACGATCCGAGATAGCCGAGGTCCAGCGCGGCGGATGACGACGGCAGGTTCGACGGATGACGGATGAGCAATGGACCCGAAGGATTCACCAACAGCCCCTTGGTTTCCTGATAGTCCGAACCGGCGACCAGCAGATCACCCGTGTATCCGAAATTGTCGGACAAGCCGTTCGCATTGGCATCGAGATCGGATGAGCGGGCGCTAACATTGATGAACCACGCGGTGGTGTCCGAAGGCAGCACGGCACTCGCCGTCCAAACTCCCGGCGGGCCTTCCACCAGCGACGCAACCGGGTCCGTGAGCCAGTTCCGCAATCCGGTGTGACCGGCATCCACGGTGTGGAGCAGGGAAGCACCGAGCAGTGGCTTGTCCGAGTCAAACACGACCTGCACTTGATTTCCCGTGCGGGTGGAGGAAGTCACCACGCACCATGGCTGGCCGGAAAGCACCACCGAGTCGGCAAAGTCATAATCTTCGGGACGGTTCCACGCGGCTGGGTGGGAATGCATCATGCCGGGAACGTGGGACACCATGCGCGGTCCGCCCGCCGCACGATAGGTGTGCGCGAAGCTGTCGAGTGAGAAGTTCATTTCACCCGGCCAGGTGAACCACATGACAGGCATCGTCGCATCGTCGATGCGAAGGATCGGATCCCAAACCTGGCGATAGAGGTCGTTGTTCGCAAGCGCGGTGCCGTATTGGTTGGGGATGTCGAATTTGTGACCGCCGCCATAAGTTGGAATCGCGAAGGCGAAACGGTTGTCGAGTCCGATGGCGGTGGATGCCACCACGCCACCCCAGGAAACGCCCATCACACCGACCTTTGAGGGATTCACTTGCGGCAGCGAGCGCATCAGCGAGTTGGCAAGGATGACATCCGCCGTGGCGTGATACATCCACTGGTCGCGGATGAGCGCGGAAGAGTCTCCATAGATGCCGTCTCGCGCCGGCCCCGGCATGGCGTGCTTGAGCCACGCGCCCACACTTTGTCCGGCGTCGATCTGGTTTTGCGTGGCGGCGACCTCGGTCTGGCCTTCAAGCCCCATGGCGATGGCGGCGTATCCGCGCTGCATCCACTTCTGCACCCACTCGGAATAAGGTCTGCCACCGCCGCCGTGGGCGAGCACCACGGCGGGGACCGGGTTTGCGGCACTGGCTCCGGCAGGGATGCCGATGAAGGCACAGACGCGCGTCGGGTTGCCCTGATAGAGCGGACCGTCGTAGAAAACCCTCGTGATCGTTCCGGCGGTAACGCTTGCGGGTGTGCCGGGCAGAACATCATCGGTAAATATCGCCGGAGCGGCGGTCAGTCCGCCGAGCGCTTCGACGGCGGCGCGATCCGCATTCAATCCGCCGATCTGCAGGCGCACCACGTTCGCAGTCACATCCTGAATCACCGTGTAGTCGATCCCTTGCAC
>JBEDKU010000838.1:0-8455 GCA_041172045.1 Verrucomicrobiota bacterium
TTTTCAGGGAGCGGGCGCGCGCGAAGTGGGGTCGTTCTGCGCGCACTGGGAATCGCGCTCGACGCGGTTGACGCGTTTCGAGGCGTGGGGTTTCTCGGGCTGGAGTGGGGTGATGTTTCCCATGATGAAATCGAGGATGCCCACCGCGGTGTTGATGAAGGGTGCGGGGGGCAAGCGCCGGAGAAAATCTGCGGCAAGTTTCAAGTTTGCAGCGGGCGGCCGCGTAGGTAAGCCTATGCCCATGCCGGAAAGTCCAGACGACATCGCCTACTGCCATTCTTGCGGGAAACCGATGAACGTCGCGGCGGTGGCGCCATTTTCCAATGTCGAGTGCCCGACTTGTGGCAGGCACACGCGGGTGAAGCGGGAATTCGGCCCGTACACGCTGGTCCGGCGGCATGCGATTGGCGGGATGAGCATGGTGTTCGTGGCACAGGACAACACGCTGAACCGTGAGGTGGCGTTGAAGATCCTGAGCGAGGATTTCTCGGCGGACGAGCGGCGGATCGCGGCGTTCGAGGAGGAGGCGCGGATCACCGCGTCGTTCAGCCATCCGCATGTGGTGCGGGTGTTGCGTACGGGCAAGGCGTTCGGCAGGTTTTACATCGCCATGGAACTGGTGCCCGGCGGGCATTTCGAGCACCAGATCCGGGAGCGCGGGAAAATCCCGGAAGTGGAAATGCTGCCGCTGGCCATCGAGGTGGCGCAGGGGCTCAAGGCGGCGCATTCCGCGGGGCTGATCCACCGCGATGTGAAGCCGGGGAATATTCTGCTCGATGCCGAGGGCCACGCGAAGATCGTGGACTTTGGGCTCGCGCTGGTGACCCAGGGCGGGACCGCGCAGGCGACTGAGATCTGGGCGACGCCGTACTATGTGCCGCCGGAAACGATCGAGGGGATTCCGGAGGATTTCCGCTCGGACATCTATGCCTTCGGGGCGACGCTCTATCATGCGCTGGCGGGGACGCCGTCGTGCGGCGAGCAATCGATGGCCACCGAGGCCCTGCGCCTGGCCAAGAAAAAGGTGGTGCCGCTGGGCGAGGCGGATGCGTCGCTCTCGGTCGAGGTCTGCAAGATCGTGGACCGGGCGATGGCCTATGATCCGCGCGACCGGTTTTCCTCGTATGATGAGATGATTTCCCGTCTGGAGGTCGCGCTGAAGCGGCTGGTTACCGGTGCGGCCGGTGACGTCGAGACGTCCGCCAGCGCGGCGCGGCGGCGGGAGAAGAAGAAGCGGGAGGAGCTGGTGGTATGGTCGTTCGCGGGGGTGGTGCTGCTGGCGGCCGTCTCCGGCGGGATCTGGTGGATCACGCGCGATGCCCCGCAACCGGTGCGGAAGGATCCGGTGTTGACGGATGCCGCTCCGATCATCCCGGATTCCACCTCGGCCGCCGCGGTGGACATCGCCAAGCACTATCGGGAAGCCCGCGCGGCAGTGGAGGCCAGGGATTTTGAAAAAGCCGCCGCGGGATTCGCCGGGCTGCGCGGGGACTCTTCCGTGCAGGAGCCGACCCGGACCTGGGCGGGCGTGGAGGCGGTGGTGGCGCGGTATCTCGACGGCGACTCCGCCGAGGCGCGCAAGGAGGCCAAGGAGACCTCCGCGCATATTGCGTCGGTGGAGGGCGACCTGCCGCGGGTCGGCGCGGTGTTGAGCAAAATGCTGGGAAAACTGGGCCAGCTGCCGCCGATCTCCGTGAAGGAGGCGGACGCGTCCGGCGGTGACGGCTCGCATGTGGTTGCCTGGCTGTTGGCCGGGCTCAAGAACTGGGAGCAGGGGATGCTGGCGGAGGCGGGGAAGTGTTTCTCCGCAGTCGCCGAGGCAAAAATCTCGGCGGACGAGCCATGGCTCGCGATCTATCAAAACTTCGCCCGCGACTATCTGGCGGACCAGAAGCTGCTCTCCGCCCCGGTCTTCGAAAAACTCCCCGCGGATGCCGCCGCGTGTGACGCGGCGGTGGCCGAGCTCGATGGAATCCTGGCGAAATTGAAAACCCGCGGCCGCGCCCGCTTCAACGTGCGGGCCTGGCAGCTCGATCTCGCGAAGCACTCCAAACTGCTGGCCGCCCCCAAGGCCGCGCCGACCGCGCCGGTCAAGCCAAGCGGCCCGGTCTGGGATCCGGTCGCGGCGATGGCAAAGCTGGAGGAATTCTCGAAAGACTGTCTGTTCCCGGAGGCCGCGGCTTTTCTCAAATCCTTCCCCGCCGACTCGACCGACGCGGCGTGGACCTCGCTGCTGTCGTTGACCGAGTCCTCCGCCGTTTTTCTCGCGGATTTGCAGGCGGATATCGCCAAACAGCCGATGAACGGGGAGTTCCTCATGAAATCGGGCGAAGTCATCAACGGGATCTTCATCGACGATGCGGGGAGCCTCACCGCCACCGATGGGACGGGGCGGCGGCGTCCCGTGAAGTGGGGGGAGTTTTCGGTCGATGCGCTCATCGGCCTGCACCGGATCGTGGTGAAGAACCCGATGTCCGAGGCGGAACGACTGCGCCGCCACGAATGCGCCATTTCTTATGCCTGGATCGCCGGAGATCGTGAGCACGCGCTCGCCGCCGCCGCGACCTTGGCGCAGGGGAGTCCCGCATTCAAACAACGCTGGGATTCCATCGCCGGCGGTCTGCCGAAGTGATCTAGAGCGACTTCAGATAGGCCACGAGCTCGTCGACCTGTGCCTCGGATAGATGCGCGTAGGGCGGCATGGCGGCGGCGTAGCCCTTGACGATGCGGTGTTGTGGCAGCCGGATGGACTCTCGCAGATAGGCCTCGGTGGCGACGATCTTCGAGTCGTCCGCGAGCACTTGGGTGGAATTGAAAACGCCGTGCAGATCCGGTGCGATCTGGGACACGCCCGTCTGATGGCACGCGGCGCAGCCTTGGCTGACGAACAGCTTGGAGCCTTCCAAAACACCCGGCGCGGCGGCGGATTCCCTGGCGGTAGGAACCGCGAGCAGCGTGCCGATCAGGACGCAGGCCACGATGAAGGTCGCGAAAATCGACAGCAGCCAGTGGCGGAAATAGTAGCGCGAGTTCATCAGGTGTTTCACGGTCATCAGCGCGACGATGATCACGCCGAGGATCGGCACGTTCCGCCCGGCGCTGGTGAGCTGGGGGAAATGCGCGCTGAGCATCATGAACAGGACCGGGAAGGTCATGTAGTGGTTGTGTATGGACCGCAGCTTCGCCTGCTTGCCGTATTTCAGATCGTGCGGCAGTCCGGCCCGCAGCGAGGCCATGAACTTTTTCTGATTCTGGATGATGTGGAAAAACACGTTCGCCGACATCGCCGAGCCCATCATCGCGCCGATCTGGAGATAGACCGAGCGGCCGTTGAAATAGCGGTCGAAGAAGATCGCCGCGGCCAGCAGCAGCGCGAATGTCAGCAAGATCGCGGCCACCGGGCGTTCCTTCAGTTGGGTCTTCCAGATTGTGTCATAGATCAACCACCAGCCGAGGATGCCCCCGATGCTCAGGCCGATGGCGCCCCAGCCCGGGAGATCCGTTTTAGTCGCATCCAGCAGGGCCGAGCCGCCGCCGACGTAGAACACGGAAATCAATAACAGCGCGCCGGTGATCCAGGTGGTGTAGGACTGCCACATGAACCAGTGCAGCGGCACGGGAATCGCCGCCGGGTTGATCACCTTTTTCTGCAAATGGAAGACGCCGCCGCCGTGGAGCATGTCGAGGTGGCCGAGCAGGTCGGGCTGCGGGTTTTCCTCGTCCGGCTGCGGGGCGATCAGGTTCAGCTCCATCCAGGTGAATAAAATGGAGTTGCCGATCCACATGATGGCGGCCAGCACGTGAACGAAGCGAAATACCACACTCAGCCAGCCCGCGATTTCAGTTTCCACAACTGCAATAGAGCAGGCGACATACCGACTTCCAAGCAATAAGGGGCGGGATGTCGCCTCGCTTTATGGACGGAACGCCGCGACCTCACCCGGTGCGAGGTGCCGGAAATTTCCCGGTGCCAGGCCATCCAGCACCAGTGGCCCGATGCTCTCGCGGTGGAGGGCCAGCACCTGGTTGCCCAGCGCGTGAAACATCCGCTTCACCTGATGATAGCGCCCTTCATGGAGGGTGAGCCGCGCCTCGTATCCGGATAGAACCTCCAACACCGCCGGACGCGTGGTCAGGTCCTCGTAAGCGAAATAAATCCCCGCCGCGAAGATGGCCGCGGTCTCCGGCGAAATTTCGTCCCGCGTCGTCACCCGGTAGACTTTGGAAATTTCCTCCAGCGGCTCCGTGACGAGTTTGGACCAGCGGCCGTCGTTGGTCAGCAGCAGCAATCCGGTGGTCGCCCGGTCGAGCCGTCCGGCCAGATGCAGTTCGTCGCGCAGCGGGTGGTCGATCAGTTCCAGCACCGTCGGATGTTGCGGATCGGTGGTCGCGCTCAAATAACCGGTGGGCTTGTGCAACATCAGATAGACGGCTTCCTTGCCTTGCAGGATTTCCCCGTCCAGCGCCACCTGGCTGAAGCGGGTGATCCGCCGCAGGCCGCTGGTTTCCACCGTCCCGTCCACGCGCACCCGGCCGTCTGCTAGCAGCCGTGCGACCTCCTTGCAAGGGTGGGTGCCGCGGCGGGTGAGAAAGCGGTCGAGACGCATGGGGTCTTATTTCAGCACCTGCCGGAATTCGTCTTTCTCCGTGAGGGAAAGCACGAACTCCGTGAGCAGGTCGATGGTGTGCTGGACGTCGTCGATGTGGGCGGTTTCCACGACGGAGTGCATGCAGCGCAGCGGCAGCGAGACGAGCGCGCTGGGGATGCCTTCGCGGCTGTGGAAAATCTTGTCGGTGTCGGTGCCGGTGAAGCGGCTGCTGGCTTCGTGCTGGAGCGGCAGCTTGGCCTTGGCGGCGATGTCGATGAGGCGCTGGACGACGTGCGGGTGGTTCGCGGTGCCGTGGGAAACGGTCGGGCCGCCGCCGAGTTTGACGCTGCCGTGTTTGTTGGGATCGATGCCCGGCGTGTCGGTGGCGTGGGTGACGTCGAGGCAGACGCAGAGGTCGGGCTTGAGCCGATAGGTGGCCATCATCGCGCCGTTGCCGCCGATTTCCTCCTGCACGGCATTGAGGCAGATGAGGGTGAACGCGGGATTTTTCTTGCCGGCGGCGATCCGTTTCATCACCTGGGCGATGATGTAGCTGCCGATGCGGTTGTCCAGCGCGCGGCCGATGAGGCGCTTGTGGGCGAGTTCCATCGGCCCGTCTTGATAGACGGCGGGGTGGCCGACGCGGAGTCCGAGCGCGGCGACTTCCGCGGCGTTGGACGCGCCGACATCGACCCACAGGTCGTGCACGGCGGGAGCTTTTTCATGGCCCAGGTCGTCACGGCGGAGGTGGATGGCGGTGTTGCCGATGATGCCGGAGACCGGTCCCTTGTCGCCGAGGATGGTGAGCCGGCGGCCGCGGGCGGTGGCGGCGTCCGAGCCACCGACGCGGTCGATGCGGAGGAAGCCGTTGCCATCGACGTGCTTGATCATGTAGCCGATCTCGTCGGCGTGGGCCTCGAGCATGATGATGCGTTTGGATTTCCCGGGCAGGGTGGCCCAGGTGGAGCCGTAGGAATCGCAGGTGACCTCGGGCGCGTAACTTTTGATCCAGTCCGCCCAGACCTGCTGGCCGCGCATTTCGAAGCCGGTGGGGCTGGGGGTCTCAAGCAGGTGGAACAGGAACTCGCGGTCTTCTTTTTTCATGATGGTCGGCTCATCGGAGCGCGGAATTTATTCCGCCTGAGCGGTGGAAAAGCAACCTCGGGGAATCCGCTGCCGCGGGACCTCGCTAGTTCAGTTTGACTTCGGGCTGAAGCACTTCGCTAATGACTCGGTAAAGAACTCTTTCCGGGTTGCGCAGGTCGGTGTAGAAGAATAGGTAGCAGCGTTCTTTTCCCCCGGCAGGCCAGCGGGCGGAACTGAACATCCTGGGGGCTCCGTTATCTTCATACGCAAAGCGGACTTCATAGTATTGTTCCTCAATAACGCCAGCAGGCCTGACCATGCTGCCGTTTCCCGGTTTGGCGTTAAACTTCGTCGTCCCTAGCTCTCCAAGCACCAGTTTCCCGGACGAATTGTGAACATAAACGTCTCCTCCGCGGAAAGCGCTTCGATCGTCTGGAATGACCACCGGACTCACTTTTCCGCCACCCGCGAGCACCAGCAAGACGATGAACCGGCTGCCGTTTTCCGGTAATTGCACCTTGGCAAAGTCCACATTGCCCCCAACAGCGCGCAGGGCGAAAATCCTGCCGGTGGCTACCTGCGGTTGGCTGAATGACTCTGCCGAGATCTCGAACGGAGGCGAGTTCACCTCCCCGGTCGTCATGACAACCTGCGGCATTTGTTCGGGAAGGGATTGTGCGGCGAACCGGACCATCACCTTGCTCTGGGCGATAGCCGCCATGCTAAGAATCGGGACCAGGAATACGGACAGAAAGAATCGGAAGTTCATAAGGAATAGCGGCGTCGAAATCAAAGGATCATACTTCAGCCTTTTGGAGCCAGCGGAAATTCCGAATCACGAAACGTCGCCCGAAAACTTTGTTGATATTGCTGGTCAGGCCGGTCAGGCGGGTCTCCGGCTTATCAGCGGCGTCCACGAAGCTGCTGTCGCGCTCCACGACGGCCTCGCACCAGGCTCGGGCGACTACCTTGCCAGAAGTGTCCAAGGCATCGCCGTAGGTTCTGATGATGAAGCTGTCGGAACGAACCGAGATGAATGGAGCGATTGGTGTCAGGATGTCGGCCTGCTTGACGATGCCGGAAATACCGTGACTCTTTAAGCCCTCCTCGGCCTCCGGGAATTGAAATCTCTGGGCAACTGCGGAAGAAACCACCGAGTCGTTCGAGCGGAAGACTTCGTTGATTTGATCCGTGTCGTCATTGTGCGCACGCTCAATGACGCCGGCGAGCGCCAGTTTCTTGTCCCCGCCTGGTCTGCGGTTGATGAAATCCGCGAGGGAAAGAAACGGACCGCTGCGGCGGATTTCAACCACGATCGCCTTTGCGAGCGTATCCACCTGCGTATCGGTTAGTTCACGTCGTCCTACCCAGGGCGCGGGATCTTGAAAAACACTGGAGCCGACGACACGGTCCTGTGGTGTGAGCAGGCTGGAGACGGGAGTGGTGGCCTCTCCTGCCGTTTTCGTGCTGACGACTCCCGGTGCGGTTTGAGTGGCCACGGGGGTTTCCTTGAGTCCGGAGAGGATGGATTTCCATGCTTCCACTGACGTGGAATTCACGTTGAACATGCCTTCCACCCTCAGCAGTGAGCCTACGATGTCCTTGGCTGTGGGCAGCGGAGTATTGCCAGAGAAGAGCTTGGTGAGCACTTCGTTGGTGGTAAGGTTGCCAATTTCTGCCAAGTAGCGGCGGTTCGGCAGCTCAATGGGTTTGGCGATTGTTTTGTCGAAAAATCCTTCGGCAAGCTTTCGCTGGGTGGTGCCTGCGAGGGTGGTTGTGGATGCAGGCAGGGGAGCGATGGATGAGAGGAAATAATCATCCCAAAGTGCGCGGTTCGCGAGGTAGGAATGGTCGGCGTAAGGACGGCCGCTGCCATCCGTCATGATGCTGTAGGTGTCTTCAGGCTTCATGATCGATGGTGCCAGTGAGTTGCCGATGGCATGACTGATCTGAGGGTGAAGAGGGTCGCGGGTATTGAGCGTCCCGAAACCGTTGCCGGGAGTTTCTTTGGGCTGCAGAAAAAGAAATCCGTTGGCCATAGCGTGCTGGAAGGCCGCCAGCGAAATGATCGGTTCGCGCGGGACCGAGTGGCTGATGATGGAGGTCTGTCCACCATCACCCAGGCTCCATGCGGCTCCAAAAAATGCCCGACCCTGGTTTTGTTCCAGCAGCCCGTAGTCTCGCAAGTCCGTGAGGCGCATCACATGAAACTCGAACGGAGAAACGTCCCGTTCCACCGAGTCGAATTTGTAGAAATCCGCAAGGAACACTTTGGGATTGAAGCGGGGCAACCAACTCGTGCCGCGACTTTTACCGTTGATGCCGTATTCGGTTTTCGCGCGGAATGAAAGGAAGCCGAACGGTTTTTTTACCGCTGCGATGTCGGACACGTTTATTTGGACGGGTGCGCCGAAGAGGGGGAGGTCCGCCAGTTGGTTGGCAAAAAGGCGACGGTTGTCTGGTTTGTTGGTCGGTGTGCCGGAATCTCTTAATGCCGCTTTGCGCGTCTGGCGCACGGTGCTGAGGTCCCAATCCAGATAGGCACCGCCGATGGGCAAGCTGGTTCCGGCGTTGCGGTCTTTTCCCAGATACATTTCGTTGTGCATTAGGGAATACCAGCGGCTGTGCCCTGCCAGTCCGGGAAAAATTCCAGGACCACCTGCTCTCGGATTGGCCCACGCATTCGGCTCCAGAGTGATCCGCAGGATCTGACCGTCGGTACCCTTCAACTGAGTGCGCGTGCTGCTACTATCGCCGTATCGCAAGGGTGCGCTGTAGCC
>JBEDKU010000839.1:0-4351 GCA_041172045.1 Verrucomicrobiota bacterium
GGTTCCCCGCGTCGGTCAGGCGATTCGTTCGCTCAGCTTCGCCGAGTGCGCGGCCATGGCGGACGAGGCACTGCGCCACACCCGCAGCCAGGGCATCCTCGATCTTTCGATGGCTCTCGCCCGCAAGCACTACGGCGAGTTGCTGGACTGATCCGCCAGACTGACGCCCCCGGCATGCTCAGACTGCCGGATTGGCATTAGGCGGAATCGCAAAACCCGTTAAAGTCTCAATCACTTCGCCTCGTATTCCATCCACTACCGGAGATTACGGGCTGAATCCCCATCACGCCTCTAACGATAGAAAATCATGAAAACCAAATTCCTCATCATTGCCGCCGCCTCCGCCATCTTCGTCTCGTGCGAAAATCCGGCGGACAAAACCACTGACGCCAAGGTCTCCGCCGCCGTTGAAAAATCCGCCGTGAGCGCCGCCAGCGGCACCAAGTATGTGTTCACTCCCACCTCCCAAGTGAATTTCATCGGCTCGAAGGTCACCGGCAGCCATGTGGGCGGCTTCAAGGCCTTCACCGGATACTTCACCATCAAGGACGGCGCACCTGTTGGAAACGACCACAAGGTCGTCATCGACATGAAGTCCACCTTCGCGGACGACGAGAAACTCACCGGCCACCTGAAAAGCCCGGACTTCTTCGATGTCGAAAAATTCCCGCAAGCCACCTTCGACATCACCGGCATCAAAAAAGACTCGGATACCGCCTACACCGTCTCCGGGAATTTCACGCTCCACGGCCAGACCAAGAACATCAGCTTCCCTGCCACCGTCAGCCAGACCGGTGAGGTCGCGAAAATCGACGCCAAGTTCGACATCAATCGCAGGGATTTCGGCATCGTCTATGCTGGCAAGGCGGACGACCTGATCCGCGACGAGGTCGTCATCGAGCTCAAACTCGAAGCAAAACCAGAAGCCTGAAATTCCATCCATTCAACCATCCATCCCATGTCAGATCCACTTTTCCAACCGCTCCAAGCCGGAGCCTTCACGTTCCCGAACCGCATCGTCATGGCGCCGCTCACCCGTTGCCGTGCGTCGGCCGGGCGCGTGCCAAACGCGATGATGGCGGAATACTACGCTCAGCGCGCCGCCTTCGGCATGATCCTCTCCGAAGCCACCTCGATCTCGCCGCAGGGCGTCGGCTATCCGAACACACCCGGCATCTGGTCCCAGGAACAAGTCGAAGGATGGAAACTCGTCACCAGCGCCGTCCATCAGGCGGGAGGACAAATCCTGCTCCAGCTCTGGCACGTCGGCCGGGTTTCCCATCCCGTCTATCTGGACGGCCAGCTCCCCGTCTCCGCCAGCGCCGTCGCTGCCCACGGCCATGTCAGCTTGATTCGGCCGCTGACCGACTACGTCACACCCCGCGCCCTTGACCTGGCGGAAATCCCCGGCATTATCGAAGACTACCGCCGCGCGGCGGAAAACGCGAAGGCCGCCGGATTCGACGGCGTCGAGATCCACGGTGCTAACGGCTACCTCATCGACCAGTTCCTCCAGGACTCCACCAACCAGCGCACCGACGAATACGGCGGCCCGATTGAAAACCGCGCCCGTTTCCTGTTGGAAGTCACCGATGCCGTCGTCTCCGTCTGGGGTGCCGACCGGGTGGGCATGCACCTCGCCCCCCGCGGCGATTCGCACGACATGGGGGATTCCAACATCTCCGCCGTCTTCCATTACGCCGCCACCGAGCTCGGGAAACGCAAACTCGCGTTCCTCTGCGCCCGGGAGAACTTCGACAACCCGCCGCTCGGCCCGTCGCTCAAGCGGGCTTTCGGCGGCGTTTACATCGCTAACGAAAGCTTCACCGCCGACTCGGCGCGCGAAGTGATCCGCTCTGGCAAGGCCGACGCCGTGGCCTTCGGGAAAACCGCCATCGCCAATCCCGACCTCGTCGAGCGCTTCCGCACCGGCGCTCCGCTCAACCCGCCGGATCCGTCCACCTTCTACGGCGACGGCCCGACCGGCTACACCGACTATCCGTTTCTCGAAACCGCAACCGCCTGACCCGTCATGAACAAACCACGCATCCTCGTCTTCGGCGGCAGTCTCCGCGCCGAGTCCTACAACCAGAAACTCGCCACCCTCGCCGCCCAAGCCGCGCGCGACGCCGGCGCGGAAGTCACCCTCATTTCCCTGCGGGATTTCCGCATGCCGCTCTTCGATGAAGACCTCGAAACAGCGGAAGGCATGCCGCAGGCCGCCAAGGAATTGAAGGCCCTCTTCGCCGAGCACGACGGACTCATCATCGCCTCGCCCGAGTATAACAGCACCATCACCGCCGCGCTCAAGAACTCCATCGACTGGGTCTCCCGCGCGACCTCGCCGGACGAGCCGCCGCTCTCCGTGCTGAGCGGCAAGTCCGCCGCCATCCTCGCCGCCTCCCCCGGCGGTTACGGCGGTTCGCGCAGCCTCGCCCAGCTCAGGCCCTTCCTCGTCAACATCGGCATTTTCGTCATGCCCGACCAGGTCACCATCCCCAAAGCGCACGAAGCCTTCGCCGCCGACGGAAATCTGATCGACCCCGCGCAGGCGGAAGCCGTGAGATCGCTGGCTGCCAGTCTGGTCGCCAAACTCGCCTGATCCGCCGCACTGCAACCGGAGCGCGGAATTCATTCCGCGCGAAACCTCTCCATCCACTTGGGCGGAATCAGCCGCCCGGTCGTGATGGAAGAGCGGACTAAAGGTCCGCGCTCCGGCTTTGTCTCAGCTCAGGCTGGTGGGCAGGACGTCGCGATCTTCAGGGTGATGCACGTAGGGACTCTCCCGCAGGACGATGGCCTTGCGCTTGGTGAGCAGCAGCCAGCACTCGCGGGCGGTGCCGAGCACGATGATGGCGACGAAGAAGAGGAAGGCGACGGTGATCACCACGTCGATGCGGGCGTTGAGCAAGGAGGTCTTGGCGGCGGCGAGCGCGGGGCCTTGGAGGCCGGTGGCGATCTTCGCTTCGAGGGTGCGGATGGCGGGGAGGAAGCCGGCGGCGTTGTCCGAGAAGATTTTCATGTAACCGGCGGTGAAGGTGACGACGGTGAGGAAGAGCATGGGGATGACGGTGACCCAGCAGTAGCGGGCCTTGCCCATCTTGATGAGCACGACGGTGCCGAGGCAGAAGGCGATGACGGATAGAAGCTGGTTGGAAATGCCGAAGATGGGCCACAGGCTCTTGGCGATGCCGGCGGGATCGAGCGCGCCTTGATAGAGAAAGAATCCCCAAGCGCCGACAAGCAGGCCGGTGGCGAGGATGTTGCCGAGCCACGAGTCGGTCTTGCCGAGCCGCGGGGAAATGTTTCCTAGCAGGTCCTGGAGGATGAACCGGCCGACGCGGGTGCCGGCGTCGAGCGTGGTGAGGATGAACAGCGCCTCGAACATGATGGCGAAGTGATACCACAGCGAGAGCGCGGTGTTGCCCGGGATGACCTTGGCGAACATCTGGGCCATGCCGACGGCGAAGGTGGGCGCGCCGCCGACCTTGCCGATCATGTGCGGCTCGCCGAGGTCGCTGGCAAGCTGCCGCATGTGGGCCTCGGTGATGGCGTATTCCGGACCGAACGAGTTGATCTTGGCGATCTGCGCGGTGACGGCGGCGGCGTCGTTCGGGTCGATGGGCGAGTTGATCGCGAAATACTCGCCGGGCTGGAGCGCGCAGGCGGCGATGATGGCCATCAGCGCGACCAACATTTCCACGATCATCGCGCCGTAGCCGATGAGGCGGATGTCCTTTTCCCGCGCGAGCAGCTTGGGGGTGGTGCCGGAGGCGATGAGCGAGTGGAATCCGCTCACGGCCCCGCAGGCGATGGTGATGCAGACGAAGGGAAACACCGGGCCGGGAACAACGAAGCCGCCGCCATGGACGAAGGGCGTGATGGCGGGCATGTGCAGCGGTGGGGCGAGGATGACGATAAAAACCCCAAGCACGGCGACGGTGCCGAGTTTCATGAAGGTGCTGAGGTAGTCGCGCGGCGCGAGCAGCATCCAGACCGGCAGGACGCTGGCGGCGAAGCCGTAAATCATGATCGCCCATGCGAGCTGGGTGCAACTGAGGGTGAGCGCGGCGGTCCAGGTGGGTGACAGGTATTTCCCGCCGACGACCGCGGCGCACAGTCCGATGACACCGAAGACGGAGGCGGCGGTGACGCTGACTTTCCCGCTCTTGATCATGACGCCCATCACGAAGGCGAGCGGAATGGTGGCGGCGATGGTGAACAGACCCCACGGGCTTTCGGCAAGGGCTTTCACCACGATGAGGCCGAGCACCGCGAGCAGGATGGTCATGATCGCTAACAAACTGATCATCGCGATGAGACCGATCACCGGGTTGAGCTCCTCCTTGAG
>JBEDKU010000840.1:0-4187 GCA_041172045.1 Verrucomicrobiota bacterium
AAGTTCCACGTCAAGGCCATCCTCGCGAAGCTCGAGGTGACCGACCGCGCCGAGGCCGTGGCCGCGGCGTTTGAGCGCGGGTTGCTGCAAGTGGATTGAGCGGCCGGTTCCTACCCGATCGGGCAGTAGGCCGGGTGGGCGATCTTTGGCACCTTTCGCACAGGCGTGACAAATTGAACTCATTTTGTCTCTGGAGGGTGGCAATTCCAGGGCGGGACGTGGTTTTGGATTTCCATGTCCCGCCCTCTTTGTTAATCCGGTCCGCTTACTTCATGAATCCAATGATGAGACCCTCGTTGACCCAAGGCGCGCTGTCTGGTGCTGTCCTTCTCGTCTCCATTCTGATGGCAGGCGCCCAATCCGCCGGTAAGCGGCATGGTCTCTACGACGACAAACCCGCGCCGCTTGATCTGAAGGGCTGGGAAGCCCACTCGTTTCCGCTCGGCAACGGCCACTTCGGCGTAAGTTTCTTCGGCGGGGTGAAGGAGGAGTTATGGCAGTTCTGCGAGAAAAGCCTCTTCGTCAACGATCCTTCAAAAGCCGAAAATGCATGGAACCGCGTCGGTCTCTCCAGTCTATGTGAGTTGAGGCTGGCGCAGGATCACGATCCCGCCAAGGCGACCGCTTACCGCCGCGAACTGGACTTGGACAAGGCGCTGGGATCCGTGAGCTATCAGATCGACGGCGTGAATCACCGGCGTGAGACCTTCACCAGCTATCCCGACCGTTGTTTTGCGGCGAAGATCACGGCATCGAAGCCCGGCAAGGTGTCGTTTCACCTCAAGGCGATCCACCCCTACCTCGGGGAGTTCCGCCGCGGCACCGCCACCGCGGATGGAAACACGCTCGTCCTCCGTGGCGACACGCTGCCCTATCATTTGAAATACGAAGTCCGGATCGCGGTGAGGACCACAGGCGGCAAGGCCACTTCCAGCACGAATGGTGCGGAAGGTGAGATTGCGGTCGATGGCGCCGACGAAGCGCTGGTCTATGTGACGCTGGGCACCAACTACCGGCTCGATTCGAAGGTCTTCCTTACCGGAAGCGCGGGGAAGAAGCTCGAAGGTTTTGAGGTTCCTTCCACCGAAATCGAAGCGATTTTGGCTTCCGCTCAGAAATCGGGATGGGACGTTTTGAAAAAGCGGCACCAGCAGGATGTGGCGCAACTGATGGAGCGCACCGGAATTGATCTCGGTGGTCAGGATCCCGGCATCTCCACTGACCGACTGCTGGCCGAACCTTCGCCATCGCCGTCAGCCGCCCGTTATTTGGAGGAACTCTATTTCCAATTCGGCCGCTATCTGCTCATCAGCTCGTCACGGAAAGGCACGCTCCCCGCGAACCTCCAGGGCACATGGAACATGAATCAAAGCGCGCCATGGACCGGCGGCTACTGGGCGAATATCAACCTCCAGATGAATTATTGGCCCGCGTTTTCCACCGGACTCGAGGAAACATTCGAACCGTATTTCGACTTCTTCCAAGCCGCTTTTCCACGCCAGCAGGCCATTGCCACCGGCACGCTCTGGAGCTGGAAACTCACCCCGGTGGATGGTGCCTGGACCGCCGGCACCGGCAACAGTCCCTTCGGAGCCAGCGGCCCGGGGAGTACCTCCGGCGCGGGCACCGGACCGTTCGTGATCCTGCCGCTGTGGGATTGGTATGCCTATACCGGGCAGCCGGAAATTCTCGAAAAGATGTGGCCGTTCCTGCTGGGATCCAGCCGTTTTCTTAGCGCCGTGCTCAAGGAACAACCGGACGGCACCCTGCTTTGCGATCCTTCGTGGTCGCCTGAAAACGAAAAGGGCGGAACCCATGTCAACTTGCCCGGCAGCGCCTACGATCAGCAGTTGGTTTACGAAAATCACCGCATGACACTCCGGGTCGCGAAGTTGCTAGGCAAGTCCGATCCCATCCTAGCAACGCTCGAAGCCCAGCTCCCGAGACTTTCGCCGGTTCTGATAGGAACCTCCGGCCAGATCAAGGAGTTCAGGCAGGAAAACGCTTACGGGGAATTCGGCGAGACCCATCACCGGCACATCAGCCAGCTCATTGGTCTTTATCCGGGCACCCTGATCACCGAGAAAAAAGAATGGCTCGATGCCGCCAAAGTCAGCCTGAATCTGCGCGGCGACCAGAGCACTGGCTGGGCCATGGCGCACCGGCTCAACGCGTGGACCCGCATCAAGGACGGCGAACGCTGCCACACCCTTTTGCAAACGCTTCTGCACAAAGGCACGCTTCCGAACCTGTGGGACACCCACCCGCCATTCCAAATCGACGGGAATTTCGGCGGCTCCTCCGGCATCGCGGAAATGCTGCTCCAGAGTCACGAGGGATTCATCGACCTGCTGCCTGCCCTTCCAGCCGCTTGGAACACCGGATCATTTTCCGGCATCCGCGCGCGCGATGGCTTCAGTGTTTCGCTCACATGGAGGAACGGCCTGGTCGGCCGGCTCACCGTGCGATCCGAGGGAGGAAAAACCTGCCGCATTCGCAAAGCGGGAGTGACCGCCTGGCAGGTCACCGGTCCCGGAGGCGTGAGGGTGCCGTCCAGCATGGAGAGCGAAACCGGTGTCATGGAGTTCCAGTCGGTTCCAGGCCAGACTTATGGCGTCATTCCGCTGGGTTTGAATCGTTAGGTGGGATTTCTTGCTGTTTCTGTCATGTTTTGGCCAGCTGCTACCTTGAATTGAAAATGCCCGCTGGCGATCATGCGAGCCTAGGCATCATGTCGCGGTATCCGAACGCATCATACAGAGTCGCTCTTTTCTAACGGACAGTTGTGGGGTGATTTTCCCACCATGGAGCATCTGCCTACCTGATCGGGCAGTAGACGTGATGGCGGGTTTCGGCGAGCTTGAAGATAACCCTGAACCCTCTGATCAACGAGGGCTGAGTTTTTGCCCCGTGCGCAAAGAATCCAAAAGACATCCAGATGTTTGATAGGGGCACGGCTCTTCAACCCATATTTCCAAACTCTCCAATATCGTGAAAAATCGCTTCCATACTCTCTTCGGATCCGTCGTCGTTATCGCCCTGACACAAGCCATCCATGCCTCTGATGCGTCTTGGAGCCTCGGCACGGGCGGTGGCAATTGGAGTCAGGATTCAGCCTGGACACCCGCGGCCGCTCCGGGTGCCAACAGCGGAACCACCAGCACGGACACCGCGACCTTTGATTCCTCCACCCGTACCGTCACCTCCACCATCACGGTGGATGCCGGACGCAACATCGGTAACATCACCTTCAACACCACCAATAATTTTGGTTACTCGTTAGGCGGCGGATCCTTGGTGCTCGGCGCCGGTGGAACGGCCCAAACCACTGGCGGTGGCACAGGACAGAACACCATCAACACCGGATCGACATTGCAGGGCAATTACACCTTCACCGCCAATTCCAATCTTCAGCTAAATACCGCAAACGCGACCATCACGACCGCGGGTTCATTGGGTGGTGTGACGCTGAATGTCGGCGGCACCTGGGCCGGTGGCACGGTGTTGTCCTCCGGCATAATCTCGGAGGGCTCCGGTTCCGTGCTTTCTCTGGTCAAAACCGGCACCAGCACTTGGCAGTTCAACGGTAACAATACTTATTCAGGTGGGATAACGATCAAGGACGGCTCCGCGGGGTATGGTCTTAACGGAGGCTTCGGCACTGGAACCGTCACTCTTGGCGATACGGGCGGATCGACAAATGCCACTGCGAGTTTTGGGTCTAGCACCACGCTGACCAACGCCATCAGCGTGCAGGCTGGTTCAACCGGCACGCTGTCCTTGGTGCGCGGCGGCGGGTCGGGCCCGAGCACGGTCTCCGGACCCATCACCTTGGCCAACAATCTGACGATTTCCCAGAACGCAAACAACGCTCAGAATTTCACCATCTCTTCTGCCATCAGCGGCGCGGGCAATGTATCGGTCAAGCCATTGCTGGGCACCGGGACCACGACCTTGTCAAATGCTTCTATCAATTTCACGGGATTGCTGAGCAACGATGGTGTCTCCGCCAGCCCGACGCTGATCTCCGGAGCGATTGGTTCCAATGTCACGGGTGTCACCCAAAACAGCACCACATCCATCCTCACCCTGTCCGGTGCTAACACCTACATCGCGCCCACCACCATCAACGCCGGCACGTTGAAAATCGGCAACGCCACCACCATCCCCACCGCCTCCGTCATGAC
>JBEDKU010000841.1:0-8396 GCA_041172045.1 Verrucomicrobiota bacterium
GTTTTCGGGAGTCTTCAGGATGAAGCCCGAAAACCATGAACCCAAATCCCGATTCCCAAGCTCCGCCGCCCGCGAAACCGAAGCAGTCCTTCTGGCAGAAACTCGGCGCCGGCTCCTTGTCCATTTCCCTGATCCTCCATCTGGTCCTGCTATCAGGCGGCGTGATCTGGGTCTTCCAGGTCATTCCCGAGGCGAAGAAAAACATCGATTTCGCGACCAGCTCCCGCGGTGGCGGCCCGACATCCGAACTGCGGGAAAACAAACAGCGCGCCCAAATGAGGCAGCCCCATCTCTCCCGGATCACCGCCCGTGAAGCGACCGGCGGCCTCACGCTGCCCGCACCCGAGGAACCGGGGCAGATGGCTTCTCTCGGCGACCTGGGCGGCGGCTCGCTCTCCAAAGGTCCCGGCGGCCCGGGCAGCGGCAAAGACTTCGGAAATAACCCCTGGGGCGATGGAGTCATGGTCCCCGGCGGCGGGACCGGCCCGCTGTTTCGCATGATTCCACAGGACATGCGCAAACGCTGCTCGAAAGAAGACCGGCTCGCCCGCCTCAAGGAAAACGGCGGCACTCCCGCGTGTGAGGAAGCGGTCGTCAAATCGCTCCGCTGGCTCAAGGCCAACCAGAACACCGACGGCTCTTGGGGCGGCGCCAACCGCGCGGCGATGACGGGCTTCGCACTGCTCGCCTATTTCGGCCACTGCGAGACCCCGGCGTCCGCGGAATTCGGCGACTCGTGCATGCGCGGCATCGTCTATCTGATCAACATCGGAATGAAAAACGAGGGGCGGATCGCCAGCAGCTTCACCACCAACCACTGGAGCTACGAGCACGCCATCGCCACCTACGCCTTGGGAGAAGCCGCCACGTTCTGCAAGGAGGGGAAAATTGAAGTCCCCTCGCTGATAGAGATCACCGGGAACGCCGGCCAGTTCATCATCGACCACCAGAACCAAAACGGCGGCTGGGCCTATCTCTACGCCACGGAAGGCGGCCACACCGATGTGTCCGTAGCCGGCTGGCAGCTCCAGGCGCTCAAGGCGTGCAGCCACACCGGCATCAAATACAAGGGCATGACCTCCTGCATCAACAAGGGACTCGCCTACCTCAATGGCTGCCAGAACGAAACCGGCGGCTTTGGCTACACCGGGAAAAATCCGGGGGAAGCCGGCTATTTCACCCTCACCGGAGTCGGCATGCTCTGCAACCAGATGTGGGAGAAAGGAAATCGCGCGGAAGTCCGCAAGGGGGCGAAGTATGTGCTCGAGAACACCCGCTTCGACTATAACAGCGAATTCTGCGACCTCTACGGCCACTATTACGAATCCCAGGCCATGATGCAGCGCGGCGGTGCCGAGTGGAAACAATACAACGACCTGTTCCGCGACCAACTGCTGGACAACCAGGACGCGGACGGCTCGTGGAAGACTCCCGGCGGCGGGAAAAAGCCGCGGGCCGTGGCCGCCAGCTGGCAGACTGATAAAATCTATCGAACCTGCCTGTGCACCCTGATGTTGGAGGTTTATTACCGCTTCCTCAACTCGGGCGGCGGCGCGGGCCAACGGCCCGGCATCTGAGAGCCTCACTCCTCCGGCTTGCCCAGCGCGATCAGGACAATCGACGGAACCGGCAGCGGCTTTTCCACCAGCAGATCCTGCAAAAGATTCTGCAACCAGGGCCGGGATGCGGTGACGCTTTCCACGACCAACGAATAGTCACCGCTTTTTCCGGTGATGCGATAGCGACCGATCTCAATGCCAACGGGGAATTCCTCCCCCTCCAGCGTCAGTTCCGCGGTGATCGTTTTTTCACGGCTGCGGATCCTCAAATCAGTGAGCTTGCCGTAGCGGTCGAGGTGGGAAGCCAACATGGATTTCGCCGCGGTGGAGGAGAGACTGTCTTTGAGGCCGCCGAACATGATAGGAGCTTAAACGGACATCACGGGGTTTCAACCACGGATCCGGTTTTGCTCGTTTCGATGCTCCAGACGGTCGTGAATCCGCCGCAGCAACTCCGCCGTGCGCGGCATTTCGACGCCCACAACCGTCGCGCGGCGCAGCGGCTCCTCCCAGATCGGAGCAACCTCCACTTCCCGGCCTTCCACGAAATCAATCATGCTGGACGTGCGGTAAGGTCCCATCGGGCGGGTCCGGTCGATGTTGAAATCGATGAGCTCGTCACTGAGATCCAGCCCCAGCGCGCGGGCGGCGGCGATCACCTCCGCCATCAGCGCGCGCAGCTCGTCTTCCTTTTCCGGCGTGGCTAGCAGAACGTCGGTGGTCACGCCGCCCTCCGCGACGGACAGGCCGTTGAAGGGAATGTTCCAGACGAGTTTCTCCCACTGCGATTTTTCCAGATTTTCGACGGCGACCGCTTGGATCCCGGCCGCCTTGAAGCGTCTTTCCAGCTCGGCTACGCGACCATCTCCATCAGGCCGCCACTCGCCGACGGTCATCCGCCCGCCGGCGGAATGGCTGACATGGCCGGGTGAAATCCGGTTGATGCAGACGAAGCACAGCCCGCCGAGCACGCGCTCCGGCCCGACGATTTCCGCCAGGCTCTCGCAATTTCCCAAACCATTCTGGAGCGTGAGCACCTGGGTCTTCCCGTGCAACAGCGGTGGCAGGACGGACGCTAGCAGATGATTCGCCGTCGCCTTCCACGCGACGATCACCAGATCCACCGGCCCGATTTCCTCCGGGGTCCGGAACGCCTTCACCTGCGGCAGCTCGAAGTCGCCCTGAGCGCTCGCCACCTTCAAACCATCGCGGGAAATCGCCTCGAAATCCGAGCGGAGTAAAAAGCTCACATCCTCACCCGCCGCAGCCAATCGACCGCCGTAATAGAGCCCGATGGCTCCCGAACCGACCACCGCCACGCTTTGAAATGTCCAGGACACGGTTGTGGCGATCAATCGTCCTTGAAGCCCTCGGCCCGCCGCTCGTCGATGCAGCGCGTCAGCCAAAGCACCAGTTTTTCGGCTTCCTCGGATTCGTTGCGCATCGAACTGAGCGCCGCCCAGTCGAGATGCGGACGCGACCGCGGTGCGGCGATCCGGTTGATGTCGAGCTTGCCCATGATCGCCTCGGTTTCGCGAGGGTGGGCATTGAGAATGTTCGCCGGACGCGGCAGATCTTCGAGCGCTTCCGCAGTCAGACCGAATGAAGTGACGCCGACGCCGAAGGTCGCGCTCAATTTGCGCAGACTATCCGCCAGCGCCTCGTCCTCGATGGGAGCCGCGTAGATCAACTCGCCGCCCTGCGCCCACATCGAAACCGCCAGCGTTTGGAAAAAATCCTCGCGGTAGGTTTGCAACGACGGCTGGATCCGGAGACGCGCGGCGTGCAACCGGAAAGGCGCGATGCCGAGGCGCTGTTTGAAGGAAAGCATCGTCTCGTCCAGCGTCATTTCCTCGTCCGCCGTGCCGCCGGTTTCCCAATCGACCAGCACCAGCTCGGGGAATTTCCAAAGATTGCTGATCGGCGAGTCCTTGCCGAACGCCTGCCGGAAAGCGAAGGGAAAACGGCCGTTGATTTCGAAATAACGGGTCACCACCGCCCGGAACTTGCGGATCCGGAGCATCGCGCCATCGACCATGTCCTGGTCGGCGGTCGTGAGATCGTCGAGGCGTCCCTGGGTCAGCGCTAGCAGCTCCTGGGCACCGGACAGCGCCGGCAGCGGCGCGCTGCGGCGATAGTAGCCCTGGCCTTTTTCCACCTTCGCGATGGGCGAAGCGGGATCGCACGACATGATCGAAAAATGATAACGCAGCGACGCATCCGAATAATTGCCAGACAGTTGCAGACGCGTCAGCCGGATCAACTCGGTCCCCTTGATCGAATCAGCGGGGTTTCCCGGAAGCAAGGTGGGGAGAATTTCAGTAAGCTGCTGGCGAAGACTCATAAGGGGGTTGGCAACGACTCGTGCGTCGGGCCCATCCAATTCGCCCCACTCCGGATCATCAACCCCAAAACGCCGGATTTTAAAAATTAACCCCGCCCGCCGATGCTTTTTTGAAGGAATCCGCCACAAGACTTGTCCAAGCGGACGCATCAGCCATCCTCCGCCCATGAATTTCAAATCAATCGCCCTCGCCATCGCCCTGATTTCCAGCGCCCAAGCCCAGCAACCGACCGCCCAACAGATTCTCGAAGGCGCCCGTATCTCCGCCACTCTCACGAAGCTCGACGAGGGCCTCAGCGGAAATCTCCGCAAGGGCGGCGGCAACACACCCATCACGCTCTTCCTCAAGGGGAAGGACATCCAGTTCCAGTTCTCGGAAAACAAGGGTCCGTGGCGGATTTTCCACATGCGGATCGGCGACGAAAATTTCAATCTTTTTGAAATCATCGACGGCAAGACCACGGAGTTTCCCGCGGCAAAAATCGTCGAGCCCATCGCCGGCACCGACCTCACTTACGAGGACCTGGCCCTGCGCTTTTTCTATTGGCCCAATCCCCAGCTCGAAGGCACCGAGGACGTCGGCGGGCAACCTTGTTATAAGCTCCGCGTGGACAAGCCCAAGGGCGCGTCCGGCCGCTATGAAGTCGTCTATGTCTGGGTCCACACGAAGTTCGGCGCGTTCATGCGAATCCGCGGCCACGACAAGAGCGGCGGACTGGTGAAGGAATTCGAAGTGGAGGACATCATGAAGGTCGCCGACAACGTCTGGACGCTGCGCAAGATGCAGGTCGCCACCTGCGATCCCGCCACCGGACGCCGGCTTTCCATCACCGACGTCACCTTCGACTCGCCGAAAAAAGTCGCCCCGCGCGGCGTGCGGTAGATCCTCCCCCGTGGACTGCGGCAGCCTGCTGCCGCTGTGGGGTCCGCAGCCTGCTGCGACCCGCCCTCGCCGTCCAAGCTCTCACTCCCCAAAACGGAAAACCAGCGACCCTGACTGCGCTCCCGCAACCTTGGCCGGCTGGCTGGCCGGACCGGTCTTCTCGGGAGTGATAAACTTCGAGCCGATCGCCGGGATCGCATGCAGGAATGACACATCCCCCGCCGGAAACGCGACCGTCGTGAACGGATGGCTGATGCGCGGCGTGCCAATCCGGAGATACGTCTCCGGACGCGAGCTCGTTACCGTCAGCGGGCCGGATGTCGTTTGAAAACGCGCCCAGCGCAGGCCGCCGAAGCAGCCTTGGAACTCGGGAAACTCCCACGATTCGCCCGGCTGGATGTCATTGCGGGCGATTTCATGAATCCCAAGCGAAGTACCGCGCAGCCGATTCTGCCAGACCCGTGAAGGTCCGTCCCCCAGCCACTTGACCGACTGCAGTTTGTCCTCCGGATGATCGAAGGTGATGCCATGGTAGATGAAGTCGCCATCGATTTGATAGAAATAGTCCAGCCGCAGGCCGCCATCGCCTGCCAGAGTCCAGCGAAACTTTTGAGAGCCGTCGGACGTGCTGCTTTCCAGCCAATCGGAGCCCGAGCTCACCTGAAACTCCGCGGCGGCGGGAAACCGCTCGGACTGATAGGCCGCGCGCATCCTCTTGAGCGCCGGGCGTTGGCCGTCCGACTGCCGGAGATCCGAGAGCCTCACCGCCGCCACCCACTGCGGCGGGAACTCGTAAACATTCCCGTCGCCGCCCCGGCGGGTGGCGTCATAGAGGGTTTTCCAGGTCTGGCCATCGGGGGAAATTTCCAGTTTGAATCCCGCCCAGTTGATTGGCTTCGGCAGGCCGAGGTCGATTTCCAGCAGGTTCAAAAGTTGCGGCGATTCCGGATTCCACAAGATCACCTCGCCCGCGGTGACGGAAGCATCCAGCCACCGGATTTCCCCTTTCGCCGGGCGGCCAAACACGATTCGCGGACCACCGGTGAATGAGGAAACCCGATCACCCCGGCGCAGGCTTTTGAGCAGGCCCGTCTTCGCATCAAAACTCGCGGCCACCTCGCCGGCTTTCAGTGAAATCACCTCGTCAGACTTTTCCGCACTCGTCCCGCCGCTGATTTTTCCAAGTGGCTTTCCACGCGACGAGGTCGGCCAAACCCATGTCCAAATTTCTTGTTCGGTGGAATCCGCGGCGACCAGCGAGAGCGCGTCCGCATCCTGCCAGTCTGCGGGCAGCGCCAAGTCCAGCGTGCCATCCGCCCCGGCGGCGATGTCCGGCGCGACCGGCTTGGCGCTTCCCAACACTTCGGGAGCGGTGCCATCCGATGGTTTCGGAAAACGTAGCAGCTTCCACTCGAAACGGCATCCTGAGAGGGATACGAAATCGTAGCGGTTATGAACTGACAGCTTCCCGTCAAATTTCACGTCGAGCGCCGGCGCATCAATCTGCACCGGCGAGAAAACATCGCGCACCGTGTGATAACTGCCCTTCTTTTCATGATGCGGGCCGACGATTCCATCCGGCGCGTAAGTGCTGTAAACGTCGACGCGCCCGTTCTGATCCGTGCGCTTGATTCCCTCGTCCGCCAGCACCCAGATGAACCCGCCTCCACCGACGGGTGAGCTCGAAATCGCCTTCCAATAATCCTCCAGACCCGCGCCCGCGCCGCCGTCGTAGAGGGCGTGGATCATCTCGGTCGGCATGACGATATCCGGCCCGGCGAGACGTTTTGATAGATCGTCGAACGCCGGATAGTGTTTCGTATCCACGCCGTTGAAGGCTTCCCACGGGTGCAGCACGATCCGGTCCTGCGGGTCGTAGAGCCGGAACTCGCCGTCGAGCTCGCGGTTCCAGCCGCCTTCGTTGCCATTGTCCCAAAACAGGATGGAAGGATGGTTCACATCGCGGGTGACCATTTCCCTCACCAGCTTGCGGCCGATCTCGGTGCCGTGCGCTTTCTGCCAGCCGCTGAGCTCGTCGATGACGTAGAGCCCGAGCTCGTCGCACGCTTCCAGGAACGCGACATCCGGCGGATAGTGGCTCATCCGCACGGAGTTCATGTTCATCGATTTCATCAGGCGGACGTCGTCATAGCAGTCCTCGCGATCGAGGCTGCGGCCGGTTTCCGGGCGGAAGCTGTGGCGGCAGACACCCTTGAGCAGGATACGTTTTCCGTTGAGGAAAATTCCCTCGCCCTTCCTCACCTCGATGGTCCGGAAGCCAAACCGTTGGGTGACTTCATGAATCGGCGAGCCGCCCGTTTTCAACGATAGCCGCACCGTATAAAGCCGCGGCGTCTCCGCCGTCCACAGCGCCGGATTGTGGATCTTCGTTTCCAAACTCACACGACTGCAACCGCCTCCGGGAATCTCCGCGGAGAAGGGCTCGCCCGCGGGATTTCCCGCCGCATCGATGATCCGCGCCTCCAGCACGGCGGATTCGCGCAGGTTTCCGAAATCCACGTTTGCTTTGAAAATGCCGTCCGCCGTCGCATCCACCGAGACCTGCTCGATGCTGCGGTCCGGCACCGCTTCGAGGAATACCGGGCGGAAAATCCCGCCGAACACCCAGTAGTCGCCGTCGCGCTCGGCGCGCTCGGTCAGCGCGTCCGCCGAGCGTTTGGAGACGTCCACTTCCAGAACATTTTCCCCGCCCTTGTTCAGCAGCGCGGTGATGTCGTGACGAAACCGATAGAACCCGCCCTGATGCACCGGTCCGGCGGATTTCCCGTTCACCTTCACCGCGGCGTCGGTCATCACGCCGTCGAACACGAGGCGGATCCGGCGGGCTTTCCATGCGTCCGGAATGGTGAAGCGGGTTTTGTAAATTCCGTGCTCGTCGGATTTAGCACTCGAACTCTGGCCGTAGTCGTAATTTCCGAAACCGTGTTGCTCCCAATTCGACGGCACCGGGATGGTCGTCTGTTCTCCCGCCCGGCGGCCCTTGGTGACGGAAAATTCCCACGGCACCGCGTCCTTCGGGCCGTGACCGGAAAGATAGTGCAGTTCCGTTTCAGCGGCCGGGCAATGAATGGTCCCACCCAACAGGCTGGCGAGGGAAATGACGATAGGGGCGAAGGTCCGGTGGATTTGTGACATGGTCGAGGCTGGAGGATGGGTTTGAATTCCTTACGACTCAATCAGCCGAATTAATTCACGTCCAGCCCACGAACGGGGGACGCTCGCCCGCCCGGCTTGATCCCCGCCGTTTGCGGCATCATCTTCCCGCCTGAAACCATGCTCCGCTGGACCGACGCTCACAACCATGTCCAGGATCCCCGCCTCGGCGATCCCGGCCCGGTCATCGCCGCAATGAAATCCTGCGGCGTCACCCGCTGCGTCGTCAACGCGACCCGCGAGGAGGATTGGGCGGCGGTGGAGAATCTCGCGGACGCCGAGCCCGGATTCGTGTTTCCCGCCTTCGGCATTCATCCGTGGCACGCCCACACCGCCCGTCCGGGCTGGCAGGCGAGACTCCAAACCTTGTTGGAAAATCACCCGCAAGCCTCGATCGGCGAGTGCGGCCTGGACACCTGGATTTCCGATCCGCCGC